>JBKHDE010000113.1:0-14290 GCA_046541495.1 Desulfococcaceae bacterium | reverse complement strand
TGATGACCCGCAGGATACACCTCTGAATCCGATAAGGTTGAAATGAATACAGAACAGCAGCAGGTGAACCGGGAACGGTAATGGCAGAACAGAATGGAAAACAGACGGATGATTACGATACCCCGTGGAAAGAGATACTGGAAGCCTACTTTCCGGAGTTCATGCATTTTTTCTTTCCGGAAGCATATGCGGAAATCGACTGGAGCCGGGGCTATCGTTTTCTCGATAAAGAACTGCAGCAGGTAGTGGCGGATGCGGAACTGGGGCGCCGGTATGCGGACAAACTGGTGGAAGTTTGTCTGAAAAACGGCGAAACAGAATGGCTTCTGATCCATGTGGAGGTGCAGGGAAAACAGGAACCGAAGTTTGAAGAGCGGATGTTTGTGTACAACTACCGCCTGTTTGACCGATTCCGCCGGACAGTGGTCAGCCTTGCCGTGCTGGCAGATGAATCTCCCCAGTGGAAACCGGAGAAATTCGGCTACGGGCGGTGGGGATGCCGTGTTGAAATGAACTTTCCCTCGGTGAAACTGCTGGCGTACCGGAAGAACCAGGTTGAACTTGAACAGTCGAAAAATCCGTTTGCGGTGGTGGTGACGACCCATCTCCGGGCGCTGGATACGCGCCAGGATCACACCCGACGCATGTGGTGGAAGATGGAACTCTGCAAGAGCCTGTACGCAAGAGGCTACAGCCGGGAAGATGTGGTCCGGCTGTTCCGGTTTATCGACTGGGTGATGCGTCTTTCACCGGATATGGAGAAGTTGTTCTGGAATGAACTTCAGGAGTATGAGGAGGAACGGAAAATGCCGTATGTGACCAGTGTGGAAAAGATTGGAATGGAGAAGGGAATAGAAAAAGGCATAGAAAAAGGCATAGAAAAAGGCATAGAAAAAGGCATACATTTGAGCGTAAAACGCCTGCTGGAAAATGGCTTTTCTGCTGAAGATGCTGCCCGGCTGCTGGAGGTGGAAGTGACTGCTGTTAAGCAGATTGAGGCGGAGATGAAACGAAGCGAAACAGAATGACAGTTTGGTCCGGCTGTTCCGGTTTATCGACTGGGTGATGCGTCTTTCACCGGATATGGAGAAGTTGTTCTGGAATGAACTTAATAATACTTATCCTATATTCCGCTTTAAGGATTACCGTTGAATCAGATCAACCACCCGCGCCTTCAGCACGTGCAGAAAATCCTTCGGTTCCATTTTGATCATAACCCCTCTCTGACCGGCATTGATCACCACTTCTTTGTGGTTAAAAATGGTCTGCTCCACCGCCGCCGGCATGGCATGACGGGTGGCAAAAGGGCTGATGCCGCCCACCAGGTATCCGGTGAGCCGTTCGGCATCGGAGGTGTCGGCCATGGCGGCTCGTTTCGCGGAAAACGCTCGGGCCAGAAGCTTCAGAGAGAGTTGCTGATCTCCGGGCATCAGAGCCAGCACAAAGCCCTGGTCTGAAACCTCCGCCACCAGGGTTTTTATGGTTTTTTCCAGGGGAAAACCGGTGGCCCGCGCCGCGAATTCGGCTCCTTTTTCCTCATGGTCGTACTGAATCACCTCGAAGGGGATTTTCTGCTTCGCCAGAAACTGAGTGGCCCGAGTGGTTTTCTTTTTCATTGGCATCTCCTCCGGTTTTGCCCTTTTCCCTCAAAAAGCAGGCGTTTCCCAGGCTGCCGGGAATTCTGCCTGTTTTTCAAAGCGCCTGTCGGTTATGGGTTGAAATTGAGGAATAAATCATGATAGCTCTTCGGGAAAAGCTGCTTCAGACCCCTCTCAGGACCAGGTGATCTCATGAATACCATTCTCATTCTGAACAATACCATTCAAGATTATGCATGGGGGTCGACGACCGCCATTCCGGAACTGATGGGGTTCGTCCCCACCGGACTTCCCCAGGCCGAACTCTGGATGGGGGCCCATCCCAAGGCCCCGTCCCGGATTCGAGAAGCAGCCGGCGATATATCCCTGATCGACTGGATCGACCGACATCCGGAAGCAACCCTCGGAAAATCCGCTGCGGAGCGGTTCCAAAATCAACTCCCGTTTCTATTCAAGGTGCTGGCCGCCGCAGAGCCGCTTTCCATTCAGGCCCATCCTTCCCGGGAAGCGGCCCGAGAAGGATTTGAGCGGGAAAACCGGCAGAAAATCCCCTTGAATGGACCCCATCGCAACTACAAAGACCCCAACCACAAACCGGAATGCATCTGCGCTCTGACCGCCTTCTGGGCCCTGAGCGGTTTTCGCCGTGTGTCGGATATCATCGGTCTGGGGCGGAAACTGTGCCCCGATGCATTAAGAGCGGAATGGGACACCCTCGAAACCGCCCCGGACCCCGACGGACTCAAACGATTCTTTCGATACCTGATGACCCTCACCGACGACCGCCGCGCCGCCGTTATTCAGGAAACGGTCGCCAATGCCGCCGCTCAACAGGACGACAACCCGATCTGCCGCTGGATTCTCACCCTCCACAAAACTTATCCCGAGGACATCGGCGTGCTCTCTCCGATGTTGTTGAACCTGGTCTGTCTGGAACCGGGCCACGCCATGTTTCTGCCCGCGGGCCGGCTCCACTCCTATCTGGACGGGGTGGGCATCGAATTGATGGCCAACTCCGACAATGTGCTTCGAGGGGGGTTGACCCCCAAACACATGGATGTGCCGGAGCTTTTAAGCCGTCTCGATTTTGAAAACCGGGAGGTCCGAATCATCCGGCCTGAAAAGAAGGATGATCATGAATGGGTTTACGCCACTCCGGCCGAAGAATTCGTCCTTTCGGTCATCTCAATTCGGGATGAGGCGGCAGCCGAATTTACCGCCGAATCCATTCAGATCCTGCTCTGCACAGATGGAGAAGTGGTTTTTACGGTTCCTCAATCCGATCAGCACCTTGACATCGCCAAAGGAATGTCGGTGGTGGTGCCGGCGGCGGTCGGAAGCTACCGGATCAGCGGACACGGCCGTCTGTACAAGGCCTCGATTCCTCTGTAACCCCTGTGACTGCGGCGCCGGCCGCCTGACGATTTCTTGCCGGCTTTTCCGCCCTGGTTTATAAGATAGATCAAGATGACGTCAATGACTCATTTATTCGAGGTGCCCGCACCGGACCGTTCTCTTTCCGACCGGCTCAACAGACCCCTCGCCGTCGGAAACCGAATTCTTCCAAAACGGCTGGTGCTGGCCCCCCTTTCCAAACTCGGCAATGTCGCCTTCCGGGAACTGGTGGCCGGATTCGGCGGATACGGGCTTCTGTTTTCGGAAATGGCCGGGGCCCGGGCGATTCCCCACGGAAACGGACACCACAAATCGGGGTTCATGTGGCGAACCGGCGAGTTGGCGGACCTGGTCTGCCAAATATTCGGGGATGATCCCGAGGAGATGGCGATCGCGGCCCGGCGGGTGGAAGCAGAAGGATTTTTCGGGGTGGATATCAACTTCGGGTGCTCGGTGGCCGCGGTCTGCAATCACAACTGCGGAGCGGCGCTTTTGAAGAGTCCGGATTTGGCGGGGCGAATCATCTCGGCGGTTCGAAAGGCGGTCTCTGTTCCGGTTTTCGTCAAATTCAGAACCGGCTGGCGGGATGACCCCGAAGCCGCGGCCGAATTCGGACGGCGGTTTGAAGAAGCGGGCGCCGACGCCCTCACCTTCCATCCCCGGGTCGCACCCGATATCCGTACCCGCCCTCCCAAGTGGGCCTATATCGGTCGGGTCAAGGATGCGGTCTCCATTCCGGTGTTCGGAAACGGGAATGTTTTTGATGCGGCCGACTGCGAGCGCATGCTGCGGACCACCGGCTGCGACGGAGTGGCCCTGGGCCGAATCGCGGCGGCCAGGCCCTGGATCTTCGCGGAATGGACCGAGGGATTTCGCCCGGCCCCGGAGATTTACGGTCAAACCGCCCGGGAGCTTCTGAAACTGCTGCTCACACATTTCGAACCGCGCCTGGCCCTGCGCCGGTTTTATAAATTCGCACCTTACTTCGCAGCCAATTTCCGATTCGGACATACCTTTTATTCCCGTGTGTACCGGGCCAAATCGATTGAGGCGCTTCAGGCGGTCCTCACCGATTTCTTTTCCACACCTCCCGACCTGCTCGGCAGCCCCAATCCGAATCTTTTCAGTTGATGCCTTTTTTCAACCCGGCCTTGCTCACCGTTTCGGCCGAGCCTGCATAACAGGCAGGCCACCCCGGGATCTTTTCCCGGGCCGGGAAGCTGTTTACTAAAACGGCCAGAGGCACCGCCACCACCCGCCGGGTCTCAGCAACTCCTCCTCACATGCCCTCAATTGTTGTTCATACTCCGCAGTCTGCCATTGCACCCAGCGGGCCGCTTTGATAATCCCCGGCTTTTTTCGATGGGTGCCCCGCTTGAATCCGGTGGGGCCCTCATGGTAGGCGAGATAGAGGCTATAGGCGTCGTTTTTGGGGATTCGGCACCGGATGAAATTCATGTGACAGTACCAGCCGATAAAGTCGATGGCGTCTTCAAACTCATCCCGATCGGCCCCATGGTTGTCGGTCAGGTCCTGGTATTCCTTCCAGGTGAGATCGAGGGCCTGGGCATATCCGTAGGCCGAGGACAGTCGCGGTCCGGGAAAGATCCAGAGGCAGGTGGTTCGGGGCGGTTTGGCCTTCGCATGGAATTTGGATTCCTTGTACATAATGGCCATCATCAGCGGAATGGGCACCCCCCAATTGTCATAGGATTTACGGGCGTGGTCATACCATCCGGGATGATCCCGAAAAATATCACAGATATTGTCGGGGCGGGCCGGCAGGCCGGTGCAGGCCCATCCGCCCATGCACAAACCCGCCGCAAGGATCAGGAATCCACAGGATCGGATACTTCTCAACCTCGTTCCTTTCAACCGCGCTTGGGAATCATGGATTCGGGCATTCGGACGGCCACCACTTCTCCTCTGGCGCAGACCTGTCCTTCGGCGGACAGCGTGGACTCCACCACCACTTTTTTCCCTTTGATTTCCTTTACCTTACCCCGAAGCTCCAAATCCACGCCCAAAGGGGTCGGCCGAAGATAATCGACCTTGAGGGAGCCGGTAACGTACCGCAGGGTCGGTTCCGTGTCCATTCCCCGGCCTTCCTGACGATAGGCGGCCGCCGACGCCGTACCGGTGGAATGGCAGTCGATCAGGGAGGCGATCAGCCCGCCGTAGACAAAACCGGGAATCGCCGTATGATAGGGTTCCGGCCGATAGGTGGCCACGCTCTCATCGCCGTCCCAGTAGCTTTTGATCTGATGTCCTTTCTCATTCATGCGGCCGCACCCGTAGCAGTGGGCCAGATCCTCCGGATAGTAATCCTGAAACGCTTTTTCGGTCATTTGCATCCTCCTCCGTTAGTCATTCGCATCGCGTCAACCCAATAAAGCCGTATTGACTTCCATATTTCAACCTGCAAACATATCCGCCAGCTCCGGAATCAGGTTCGGCGGCCGCTTCCCTTCAAGGGCCGCGATCATGTTTCGAGCCGCGGTTTCAGACATTCGATCCCGGGCCTCCATCGTGGCCGATCCGATATGAGGGAGCAGTACCACCTTCTCCATCTCGAAAAGCCCCGGGCTGATCTCGGGCTCGAATTCGTAGACATCCAGCCCCGCCCCTTTGACTTTGCCGCGTTTTAGGGCCTTTATCAGTGCGGCTTCATCCACGATCTCGCCCCGGGCGGTATTGATCAGGTAAACCCCGTCCCGCATTCGGTCGAAAGCGGTCGAGTCGATCAAGTGCCGGGTCTCCGATGTGGACGGGACATGAAGGGAGACCACATGGGCTCGCTCCAGCAGTTCGTTAAATCCGCAGTAGACCGCTTTCACCGCCTTTTCCTTCTCCTCGGCCGCCCGATTCCGATTATAATAGAGGATATTCATGCCGAAGGCCCGGCACCGGCGGGCCATTTCAAAACCGATTCGGCCCATCCCGATGATTCCGATGTGCTTTCCGTAAAGTTCGTCTCCCCGCAAAAGCAGCGGGTCCCAGACCGTAAACCGGCCCTCCCGTGTGTACCGATCGGCTTCCAGAATCCGGCGGGTCAGACAGATCAGCAGGGCGAAGGCGATCTCCGCAGTGGCATGGGTCAACACCCCTGGGGTATTGGTCGCCATCACCCGATGCCGTTTTACCGCATCGACATCGATGTTTTCGTATCCCACCGCGTGATTGGCCACCACCTTCAGATGCTCGGCCGCAGCCAGCAGGGGTTCATCCACCCGGTCCATCAATAGCGTGATCAATCCCTCATAGCCCCGGATTTTTTCCCGCAGAAACGCGGGTTCCAGGGGATACTTGGATTCCAGGACCGTGACCGAAAACCGCTCTTTGAGAAGCTCGATTCCGATGCGAGGGACCGGATGAGTGATCAGAACCTTGGGTTTATCCATGCCTTCCTCTATCTTTCTGTTAACTTCGAATAACGCCCTCATCCCTAATGATAATTGCGGACTTGACACCATGGACCTATGGGAATAGCTTTTGAGTCAGACCGATGGACGGCAAACTCATGAACCAAAGCCAAAAAACACCGCCAAAGACATCCAACTCCCCCTTGAAGAAATCCGACTGGAAGGATTTTGTCAAGAGGACACCGGTTTTGATCCTCATTTTAATCGGGGTGATGCTGTCCATTCGATTCGTGATCACCTTTATTTTCCATTGGATCTTCGGATAAACTCAAGGGCCGGTCCGTCGGATCCGGTATGGCATTCACTTTCAGCTCCGGTTTGGTATGGTACATGATCTATCCACCCTATGAAGAGGCGGCGGCGAGAATTCGAGCCGCTCAAAGAATGATCGCCTTCACAGGCGCGGGCATATCCGAAGAAAGCGGCATCCCCACCTTCAACCGCGAAGACGGGCTCTGGATCCGGTATGATCCGGTCTGCATCGAAATCAACAATTTCCTCTGCGATCCCCGGGAGTCCTGGGAGAACATTCGGGAAATTTTCTATGACGCCCTCAGCTGCGCCAGCCCCGGGCTGGCCCATTACACCCTGGCCGAAATGGAAATGAACGGATATCTGTCCGCCGTCATCACCCAGAACATCGACAATCTTCACCAGGAGGCCGGCAGTTCGGTTATTCACGAATTCCACGGCACCGCCCGAATTCTGAAGTGCCTCGGCTGCGGCGGCCGATATCCGGTCTCCGAGACCGACCTTTGCCTTCTGCCCCCCTGCTGCGGCCGATGCGGCGGCGTTCTCAAACCCGATTTCGTGTTTTTCGGAGAATCGGTTTCCGAAGAGACCGAACAGGATTCCCTTTTTGAAATCGAGTCTTCCGACCTGCTTCTGCTGATCGGCACCGCGGGCGAAGTCGAACCGGCCTGTTTCATCCCCTACATCGCCAAGGAGAACGGGGCCGGGATTATTGAAATCAATACCGAAGCATCCCACTACACCCGTTCCATCAGCGATATCTTCCTTCAAGGGCCGGCCGGAGAAATGCTGGAAGAACTGATGGAAATCCTCGACCGGGACCGCTGAAATGGAAAACCGCCCCGAACCGCCCGCACCGTCTCTTATTTGGTGGATCCGGCAAATCCTGCTGACCCTGGTCGGATGCTTCTTTCTGCTGTTCGGGGTTCAGATCCTGATCGGGGCCTACGGCCTGAATGATCCCTTCAGCTTCATTCTTACCTTTTTCGCATCCAACCTGATCATCCTCATCAGCGCCGTTTTGATCATTGGGTTCATCTATCGAATGGTCCGATTCCGCCGAGCTTGGAAAAAGGACCCCGAACCGTGAGGCCGCCCTTCACCGACCTTCTGATTCTCACCCATTTCAAAAAAAAGTTCGGGATCGGAGAAAGGCCATTCCTAATCGAGATCGAACCGAATCCCCTGGGCCAGCGGAAGCTCCCGCGACCAGTTGATGGTGCAGGTCTGCCGGCGCATATAGGCCTTCCAGGCATCCGAACCCGACTCCCGACCCCCGCCGGTCTCTTTTTCACCGCCGAAGGCCCCGCCGATTTCCGCTCCCGAGGTACCGATGTTGACGTTGGCGATGCCGCAGTCGCTTCCCATACAACTGAGGAAATGTTCATACTCCCGCAGATCGGTGGTAAAAATGGCTGATGACAGCCCCTGGGGCACCGCGTTGTGGATGGCCACCGCCTCTTCCAGATCCTCGTAGGGGATGATGTAGAGGATCGGCGCAAAGGTCTCCTCCTTGACAATGGCCATATTCGGGGTGGCCTCGCAGATGCAGGGGGTGACATAAGTCCCGGCATCATAGATACCGCCGGAAAGGAGTTCCCCGCCATACCGGATCACCCCGCCCTGGGATTTGACCGTTTCCAGGGCCCGGTGCATGGTCGATACCGCCTCGGGATCGATAAGGGGGCCCATCAGCGTGTCCTCTTTCAGGGGATCGCCGACCTTGACCTGACGGTAAGCTTTCACCAGCCGATCCACCAGGTTCTCTTTTATCGATTCGTGAACGATGATCCGCCGGGTGGAGGTGCATCGCTGCCCGGCTGTGCCCACCGCCCCGAAGACGATGGCCGGCACCGCCAGCTTGAGATCCGCGCTGGGGGTGACCACGATGCCGTTGTTCCCCCCGAGTTCCAGAATCGTCTTGCCCAGGCGACGGGACACCACCTCGCCCACATGCCGCCCCATCCGGACACTGCCGGTGGCGGAGACCAGCGGAATTCGAGGATCATGGAGCAGGGCCTCGCCCACATTCTCCCGGTCCCCGATGACCAGGTTGAGGATGCCGTCGGGAAGACCGTTTTCCGCAAGCACCTTCCACATGATTTTCATGACCGCTACCGCCGACAGAGGGGCTTTGGAGGAAGGTTTCCAGATCACGGTGTCCCCGGCGATCAAGCAGAGCATGGCGTTCCAGGACCAGACCGCCACCGGAAAATTGAAGGCGGAAATCACCCCCACCGGCCCCAGCGGATGCCATTGTTCATACATTCGATGCAGGGGGCGTTCGCTGTGCATGGACAATCCGTAGAGCATGCGGGACTGGCCCACGGCAAAATCGGCGATGTCGATCATCTCCTGCACCTCGCCTTCGCCTTCGGCTCGAATCTTGCCCACCTCCAGGCTGACCAGGGCGCCCAATTCCCTTTTATGCTCCCGCAGAGCGTTGCCCAGTTGACGCACGATATCCCCCCGCTGGGGAGCCGGCGCCTTGCGCCATTCCAGAAAGGCCGTTTCGGCCCGAATCATGACCTGTTCATAATCATCCCGATCGGCGCATTGAATATCCCCCAGTTTTCGGTCGTCCACCGGGGATATGCTCGCCAGTGCGGGGCCGTTTCCGGCCCGCCATGAGCCGGTTCCGGCGCCGGCTTCCACATCCGCGATATCGAGCTGCTTCAAAACCGTCGATTCCATTCCCCCTCCTTTGTTGATCACCGAGTGAAAATTTAAGAGTTGCCAAATACAAATGGTAAACTATATAGTAAGCATTTTTGTTTTTGAGCTTAGAAATATAACCCATATTATCAGACGGCCCCTCATTTGAAAAGGATGAATCCTTAAAGGAAGGTCGGCCGGTCAAAGGAGGCGTTCTTGTGAAACAAATACTGGTATTAGGGGCGGGTTTTGTGGCCCGGCCTCTGGTCGCCTATTTACTGGAGCAGGAATCCGTTGAAATCACCGTCGCCAGCCGCACCCTTTTTAAAGCGGAAAACCTGGTCGGGAGCCATCCCCGGGGAAAGGCGCTGCAGTTGGATGTGGAAGCGGCATCCGCCCTGGACACCCTGATTTCACAATCGGACGTGGTGATCAGTCTTCTGCCCTGGGTTCACCACCTCGAGGTGGCCCGGCTGTGTCTGGCCCACGGCAAGCATCTGGTGACCACCTCTTACGTCAAGCCGGAGATGGAAGCCCTGGATTCAGAAGCCCGGGAAAAGGGACTCCTGTTTTTGAATGAAATCGGGCTCGACCCCGGGATCGATCATATGGCCGCCATGCGGGTCATGGACCGAATTCGAAACAACGGCGGCGCCGTCGAAAGCTTCTATTCCTACTGCGGCGGTCTGCCGGCGCCGGAACACAACACCAACCCCCTGGGATACAAGTTTTCCTGGAGCCCCACCGGGGTGCTGCTGGCGGCCGGAAACGACGGCCGGTATCTTGAGGAGGGCGGCGTCATTGAAATCCCCGGTTCGGAGCTGTTTACCCATTACTGGTTCGTAAAAGTTCCCGGCGCCGGGGTTTACGAAGCCTATGTCAACCGGGACGCCCTGCCCTACCTGGAAATCTACGGGATACCCGAGGCCCGCAGCATGTATCGGGGAACCCTCCGTAACATCGGACACTGCGAAACCTGGCGCCAGTTCAAACGACTGGGCCTCCTGGACCGGAAAAGGAGCTTCGATTTCAGCAGACTCACCCCCAGGGAGGTCATGGCCCGACTGATCGACGCCCCCGGCGACGACCTGCCCAAGGAATTGGCCGACTACCTGCAGATTCCGGAATACAGCGTCGTTATCAAAAAACTGGAGTGGCTGGGGCTCTTGAACGATTACCCCCTGGACCTGAAAGAGGCCTCTGTTTTCGACATGTTCGGCCATGTTCTGGAAACCAAATTGAAGTACGCCAAGGGGGAACTCGATTACGTATTGCAGCATCATGAGTTTACCGCCCGGCATGCCGACGGCCGCATGGAAAAAATGACCTCCACCCTGATCGAACGCGGGATTCCCGACGGCGACAGCGCCATGGCCCGAACCGTGGGTCTGCCCGCGGCGGTGGCCACCCGGCTGCTGGTGGAAGACAAACTGCCGTTGACCGGGGTTCGCCGACCGGTGCATCCGGAAATTTACATTCCGGTGCTGAATGAACTGGAAAGAATGTCCATTCGATTGGATGAAACGACCCTTCCCCTGGGCTGATAAAGAAATAAATGAAACTGACCCTATCCAAAAAACTCAATATTTTCGGCATCCTGATTGTAGCCGTCCCGCTGATGATCGTCAGCGCCGTCCTGATCCGCCAGGCCGGTCAAACCATCGATGCGGCCCACACCGATCGGGCCCAATTTGTGGCGGTCAGCCTGACCCAGACCATTCGCGAAGGGTTGAACGGCCTGCTGACCACGGGCAATTCTCTGGCGGGAACCCCCGGGCTGGTCGCACTGGCCGAAACGGTGCATAAAAACGGAATCGAACCCTCCCGACCCGCCATCAACGCCTTCAATCCGACCCTTCATCCGGTGATTCAGGGTCTGGGGCCCAATTTCTCGGGCTTATGGCTCGCCTCCACCGACGGCTTCATTTACGGCGGCATCAAACCGGACGGGGATGTCACCAAATACACCCACCTCGATATTCGGGAACGGGGATATTATCAGCGGCTCATGAAGACCGGAAAAACGGTGATCAGCGAAGCCCTTTATGGAAAAAGCACCGGCCGGGCCATCGTCATTGTGGCGACGCCGGTTCACTCGGGGGAAGAAACGGTGGGGATTTTGGGGCTGTCGGTGAACCTCGATTTTCTAACCGATCTGGTGACCCGGAAACGGGTCGGCAAAACCGGGTACTGCTTCATGGTCAATGCCGACGGTCTGGCCATCGCCCACCCCGATCCGGACACCATCATGCAATTCAACATCACCACCCTGGACGGGCTGGAAGGTATAGACGCGCGCATGTCCGAGGGCCGGGCCGGGTCGTTCGAGTATACCTATCAGGAAACGGAGAAGATCGGTTTTTTCGCCCCGGTCCCCGATAAGGAGTGGTATATCGTCGCCACCATCGACAAGAAAGAACTCCTGGGCCCGGCCCGCACCATGCGAAACACCGCAATCTATTTTACCCTGGGATTTCTGGTCCTGGCGATTCTGCTGGTTTATTACTTGTCCCGAACCTTGTCGAACCCCATCATCGGTTCCATCGGGCGTCTGGCGGATATCAGCCGCCATGTATCCGGCGCCTCCGGACAATTCGCCGACAACAGCCACTCCCTGGCGGAGGTGTCGAATCAGCAGGCCGCCTCTCTGGAGGAATCGGCCTCCACCCTGGAGGAAATGAGCGCCATGATTCAACAAAATGCTCAGAACTCGGACGAAGCCAATGCCATCGTCAAGGCGGCCCGGGAAACCCTGAACACATCCACCGCCGCCATCGACCGGCTGACCGCGTCCATGGGCGAGATCGACACCGCCAGTGAAAAGACCGCCCAGATCATTCACACCATCGATGAAATCGCTTTTCAGACCAATCTTCTGGCCTTGAATGCGGCGGTGGAGGCGGCCCGGGCCGGAGAGGCCGGCGCCGGTTTCGGGGTGGTGGCCGAAGAGGTCAAAAACCTGGCGGGCCGGGCCACCCAAGCGGCCAAAAACACCGCCGCCCTGATCGACGGCACCATCCGCAAGGTCAAGGAGGGAACCAACACCACCAACGAAGCGACCGCATCCTTTGAAGAACTGGTCCGCCATACCCGGAAGGTGAGCGAGCTGATGGATGAAATCGCGGCCGCATCCAATGAACAGGCCCGGGGCATTCAGCAGATCACCACCGCCATGGCCGAAATCGAAAAGGTGACCCATGAACATGCGGCCAGTTCCCAGTTATCCGCGTCGGCATCCGAAGCTCTGAACGAACAGACCGAACAGATGCGGGTCATCGTTCGGGAGCTTTCCGGTGTGGTGGGGAAAAGAAACGGCCGTCGTTCGCTTTCGGCGGTTCCCCGGAACGGGCGCAAGCAGCTGGATTACCGTACAGGCGATTCCGAAGCCTTATAGGCCCCGGCGGGGATCAACCCTCCTCGCCCATCAGCTCATTGATGAGCCGATTGGCCCGACGCCGGACCAGGATATTCTGAACCATGGTGAACGGCCAGATCAGTTTCCAGGTCATCAGAAAAGCCCCTTTCCAGGTCGGGCGATAGACCCCTTCCTCCCGGTCGAGATAAAAATATCCGGCCCGGACCTGCTTTTGGTATTCTTTCGCAATGGAATCATGGACCGCCTGAATCTCTCGGCCATGGGGCGGCGGCAGCGGGGCCCAGGCCGCGGCGTAAGTCCCCTTCAATCGGCGATGGAGCAGATACAGCTGGTGTGGGGAGAGGATGTGGGGAAACCGGAAGACCATCCGCTCGGGCAGTTTTTTGAAGACCTCGATCTGAGTACTGTTGTTGGTGTTGATTTCTCTGGCGACGGTAAATTCGGCCGCGAATTCCACATACCGGGTCTCGACCGGATGTTTGTCATGGCCGGAGGTGATATAGACCACCACGCCCATATCCCCCGCCTCTCTATTGATTAACAGGCCGAAATACATGCGCTGGCGGTCCTGAATGGACCAAGAGGTATATCCCAGGAATTCAAACCCTTCATCCTGAATCGCCGATACGGAACGGGTAAAAAAATCGGCGATATCCCGATCCAGCATCGAGGGATCGAATGACTTGAACTCCGGTTGAGCGGGCTGCTTCTGACGGGAGTGGACCAGGATCGGTCCGATGATGCCCGGCAGGAGGGTTTTGATGCCGAAAAAGCCGGCGATAAGAAAGACGATGACATCCATGTAAGCGGTTTCCTCTTTCCAGGTTCAGAGTCGACATGCACCATGGATGGAGCATACGAAACGGAGTGGAAAAAAGCAACCGCCGGCGGAACGAGAGAAGACCGGCCGCCTATGTCCGGGGAACCTCGACTCGGGTCAGGGCCATGGGCCGGTCCGGAACCTGTCGGGCGCACAGCACAAAATCGAAGCGGTTCAGATGAAGGCAGAGATCGAAATCCCGCTCCGGCGCCCATTCCGCGGAGGGGTCGAAAAATTTTTGGGCAGCGGTGCACGATTTTAAACCCTTGCGGATAGCCATGAAATCACGTGGGGTCTCCCCCTGCAGAGCGCTTTTCATATATTCTGCACAAAGATCATCCTCCTCCGACCGTGCCGTCCCGCCACTGCCCATGGGAACCAGGGTCACCACTTCCGGTTTCCGGCGTTTCAGATACCGGACCACCGCATCGGCGTTCACGAAGCTGCCGGTCATGACCGTTTCCGCACCGGCGGCATGCACCAGCCCTCGGGTGCCGGCGCTGGTGGCATGGATGAGGGTTTTGCCGCGAAAATCGGCATGCTCGATTTCGGTGGGGGAATTGCCGAAATCGAATCCGGGAACCTTCCTTCCCCCGCGCTCACCGATGAGCAGGTATTCGGGATGGGATTTTTTCAGGGCATAGGCGGTGTCCGTATCCATCACCGGAATGATCCGGCGGGCGCCGTTCTCAAAGGCGTATGGCGCCACGGAAAAAGCCCGGAATACATCGATGATCACGGCGATGCCCTCGGCTTTTCGAGCGCCTTCAAG
>JBKHDE010000112.1:0-14318 GCA_046541495.1 Desulfococcaceae bacterium | reverse complement strand
TCACCTCAGAAAATGAGGCAGTAGGCGGGGATCATCGGTGAACAGACCGTCGACCCCCAGATCCAGAAGGGCATCCATTTTCCGGCGGCTGTTGACGGTGTAGGGAAAGACCCGAACCCCGGCCCGATGCATTCGCGCGACGGCATCGGGTCTCAGGCCCCGGTGGTCGGGGTTCCAGGAGAAGGCGTTCACCTGCCGGCAGAAATCCATCCGCTTGGCATCCGCCGGTTCTTCGGTCAAGACCCCCAAGGCCGGCGGGGATTCCAGTCGGGACAACCGGAGCAGCACCCCGGGTTCAAAGCTGGAGATAAGGATTCGTGCCATGGCCCGTCGGGCCTGAACCAAGGCCATCACCTGAAACTCGACGGCATCCTGAGGTTCATGGGATTCATAGGCTTCGGGCTTGATTTCGATATTGACGGCGGCGGATTCCCCCACCAGGTCCAGCACCTCGCCCAGGGTCGGTATCCGCTCTCCGGCAAATCGGGGATCGAACCAGGCCCCCGCATCCAGAGACTTGAGTTCCGCCAGGGTGAGATCGGCCACCCGCCCCCGTCCGTCGGTGGTCCGGTCCACGGTTTCATCATGGATCACCACCACCTGCCGGTCCCGGGTCAGGGTGACATCCAGTTCGATCATCGGGGCGCCGATCTCCAGCGCCCCTTCGAATGCGGCCAAGGTATTCTCGGGAAACCGGGCCCGGTATCCCCGGTGGGCGATGATCAGGGGCGAGGGCATGTTCTGAAGCATGGGGCGCCCTTACACTATTCCTTGGCCGGATTTTTGGTTTTGGGGTTTTTCGGAAAATTGAACAGGCCCCGCCGCTGTCCGATCTCTTCCAGCTGGTCCTCCAGGGCCGAGATCCGGTCGACCAGAGCGGGCAGGGTGCGGGTGTGGGAGGTCTGGGTTTCGGAAAATCGTTTTAAATGATCCCGAACTTTCGCATTCTGATTTCCGATCGCCGCCCTTTCTTTTTCCACCGCCGCCTCCGACGCGGCGATCCGCTCTTCAAAAGCCTGAAGCCGAGCGTCGATGCCGTCGCTGATCCGCCGGTGGTCCTCCGTCAACCGGGTAATCCGGGCCTCCAGGGCGGCTTCATTGGCTGCGCGAAGTTTGCGGACCTCGTCCGACAATTTGGCGGAAATCTTTTGAACCGCCTTTTTTTTGAACTCCGACTGGCCCTGGTGAAGGGCGGCGGTATCCCGGTCGATTTTTTCGCGCGCCCGACCCACGAATTCCTGAATCCGGTTTTTCAGGGCGTGAAGCGCCTCCCGGCTCTCCTCGGCAAAATCGGTCATGCCGTCCAGCCGCTCCCGCACCTCCACCGTGGCCGATTCGCCGAGCTGAGTGATTTCCCGCTGGGATTTGACGATCAGTTGATTCAACTGACTGGAAAAATAGCTCGATTTGGCGCCGATCTTTTGATTGACCCGGGCCAGGGCATCTTCCAGGGTCTGGTGCATTTCGGTGATCTCTTTGCGCTCGGCCGCCAGGGCCTGAATCTCTCGGTTCGCGGTCATCCGCAACTGCTTGGAATCTTCGGAGAGCCGGGCATTGAGCTCCTGTTCGGCGGTCTGTTGAAAATCGGCCAGCTGTTTGCGAAGACCGGCCGCTTCCCCCTCCAGATTGGTGCTCAACCGGTTTTTGAAGGCCTTGAGATCGCCCTTGATGCGCTGAATTTCTCCTTCGGAATCGGCGATGAAGCCGGTCACATGCGCCACCTGACCTTCGATCACGGCATTGCCGTCGTCGATGGTGCGGTCGACCCGGTCCCGGGCCGATTGGATCAGGGATTCCACCGCCGCATCGATCCTCGTCATCTCCTGGTCGATGGCCTCATGACGCCGATCCACCGCCGCTCTCTCCTCGGCCAGAAAGGAAAGCGCCGCGTCGATCCGGTCCTTTTCGGCGCCGAACCGCTCCCGAAGGGTTTGCACTTCGCCGTCGGCCCGATCGGTCAATGTTTTCGATTCTTCGGTGAACCGGGCGTTCAGGTCAAACGTGGTGGACTGCTTATAGAGGTCCTGCTGTTCGAACAGCTCATCGGTCCGGTCCTGAAGGGTGGTATCGATGCGGTCCCGAAAACCGGCCATAGCCTCCTCGAGCCGCCGGAACTCGGCCGCCATTCGATTCGCATGGTCGTCGTGTTTGGCGGACAGGGCGTCGGTTCGTTCGTCCAACCGGCCTTCGATCTGATCTCGAAACCCGGCCATGGCGTCTTCGAGCTGTTGAAACGCCGTCCCCATCCGATCCGCATGGGCCGTGTGTTTGTGGGATAAGGCCTCGGTCCGTTCATCCAACAGGGCTTCGATCCGGTCCTTGAACAGGTCGAGATTCTCTTTCTGAAAATCGGCCTCCTCCTGCATCCGATCCGACACATCGCCCAGCCGGGCCGTTTCTCCTTCCAACCACCGGCGATTCTCATCCATCTCCTGAACCACCCGATGGCGGATCTCATCGACGGCGGATTCCAGCCGCCGGGTCAGGTAGGCCATGTGATTGCCGGTATCCCGCATGGCCTCGGTGTATTCCCGGTCGAGCCGTTCAAACCGCCGCCGCAGCTCGGTCCGCTCCGAATCGAACCCTTTCATCACCTCCCGAACCCGGTCCTTCTCGTGGCCGAATTCGGTGAGCATGCGGCCCAGCTCCGACTCCAGGCGATCCCCCAGTTGATCGATGCGGTGAACCGTCCGGTCGTATTCAGCCCCCAGATCATCGTATTCGATCAGCTTTTCCTGCAGTCGGGCTTCATGGGCGGCGGTCTTCTCCCGGGAGACCTCGAACTTCTCCCGCAATTGCCGAATCAGATCGACCGTCTCATAAAGCTCTTCGATCTTCCGGTGAACCTCCGCAATCTTCTCAATGACGCTGTCTGGGCTGGATAACCGGTTCACGTCAGAACTCCTCTACCAGTTGGGAAAGTTTCGCACAGTGGGCGGTTAAATCGGTCCGTTCCAGGGTATTGAGCACCTCCCGGGCCGCCAGAAAATCGATCCGCTCCTCGGTCAGGCCCGCCTCCCGGGCTTCCTTGAAGAGCCACTGTTCGCCCTCGGGGCTGTTGAAGGGGCTGTGGACGTCATCCATGAGATCGAACTGTGCCCGTTTCACTTCAGTATCCCCCCGAAAGGTTTCATAGAACCGAACGGCCTGAAGCCGCGGCAGGTCCCGCAACACCACCCTCATCAGATCCAGGGCATCCATCTCCCCTTCGGCGGGTCGCGCAAGCTCCCGGGCCACATAAAGGGCCTTGAGGTTGTAGGGATCGTATTCCAGCGTCCGCGCAGACCGGGTCCGGAGGTTGGCATAGGCGTCCCCGAAATCCTGAATGAATCGGTCCGCCGGATCGGATTCGAATCCCACCGCCTCGTTTTCCATCCAGAATTGAAAGCGCTTTTCCAGTTCTGCGAGAAAAAGGCTTTCCGGCGGCGGGGTCTGTTCCGAGCGGCCGAAGGCCAGATCCGGAACACACCGGTCGCAGAACCCGCAGCCCCATTCCTCATCGGTGGCCCGGACCGCCATCAGCAACCCGGCATACCGGCATTCGGACCCCTGGAGAAACCGCTTCAAGTTCCAGAGCCGACGGTAGGCCGTCTCCCGCATGGCACCGTCCACCTGATCCGCCAGAAGGGGCACATAATCCGCGATGCCGTGAAAATAATCGGAATGATCCTCCAGATGATGGAGAACCCCCTCAGCGGAAGCCGCACGAAGCCATCCCCGAATCGATTCGCCGAACAGCCGTCGGGAACGATCGAGTTCGGCGGCGACATCCGGCACCCCGTCGGGGATATGGGATGTGTATTTTTTACCGGGGGACAGGTCGTTTTTCTGAAGATATCCGTACAGCCCCACGGCGGCGGCTTCCGGGTTCATGGTTTCGGTAAAGCCGTAGACCTTGAAGACCGAATCGGCTTTCCGAAAATCGATGTAGAAAAGTTCCACCAAGCCGAGGACCGATAACCGAAACAAGGCCCGGGCCACCGCACCCCGGTCCAGGTCGTCACAGGTGATTCGCAGGGGGCTGTCGCCGGCGGCATGACTCCCCAGCAGACGGTCCAGCACCTGCAGGGCCTGAACAGCCGCGCTCACCGCATCCGGATGGCGATGCAAAATCAGGTGGTGCTGTTTTCCATAATCACACAGGACCTCCCGTTCAAAGGCGCAGATTCGGTCGGCACATGCGGGAACGCGGCTTCTTCGGTTGAGCATATCCGCTTCGCAGGCCGGGGCCGGCGAATCGACCAGGTGAAGGCAGTGCACCCGGTTCTCATCCATTCCGGTTCGGGCGGCCCGGCAGAGCCAGGTTTCCTTGTCTCCGTCCAGAGTGGTCTGAAACAGCAGGTGGGGTTTTTCCGGACCGGTGAGATTCGGATAGGTGGTGATGGAGGGGGTTTTCGGCTCCGTGATGTCGCCGTCCGCGGATCGTTGGGACCCTTCCAGAAATCGTGCATAGGGGTCCTGATAGGCCGGGATCTCTTCCGGTATCTGGTTGAAAATCCCTTCCTCCCCCAGAAGCTGAGGGATTTCCCGGGACAAAAGGGTATGATAGGCTTCGGTCTTCTTCTGAAAAGAATCGACCGCCACCGCCTGAAAGCTGACCCGAGGGCGGTAAAAATCGGTCCGCATGGGCGGCGTCACATCCCGGAACCCCTCCAGAAGCGACAGAACATCTTTTCGAATCCGGTCCTCGAATTCCCCGGTGAGGGCCAGGGCCGACAAAGCCGGATTGGTCTGCCGAAGATCGGCGATGACCCGAATCAGCCGATGATAGGCCGGATCGAATTCACCGCTCCATTCGGAAAACCGGTGGGCCTGGTCCATGATCAGGGTGGTGGGCCAGAACCCCTCGATCAGCGTGCTCAAATCCTCCCGCAGACTTCGGCTGACCATGCTCTCCGGAGAAATATAGAGCACACGGATTCTGCCCAGTCGAAGCACGGTGAAATCGATGTGGAGGGGCCGCAATCCTCGAGGGGAATGGATCTTCAGCGAGGTCCGGCGGTCCCGAATGAGGGATCGCAGGGGGCTGATGAAGATGATCACCTCGGACCGGGCCGGGGCCGGCAGCTCGATAGAAAAGGTGTCCCCGCGCTGGGGGGCCAGTTGAGCGAACAGACGATCCCCCGGGGTAACCGGAATCAAAGCCGGGTCGAACACGGCCGAATCGGCATCACCCGAGCCCCGCTTCTTCAATGATCGGCTTCGAAACCGCTCGATCAGAGACGGAACCTCGAAGTGAAACATCAGCCGATCCGGCGAAAGCTCCCTCGGCTGGGAATGGCGAATGTGAATCAGCAACGGAAAAAAACTCCTTTACGATGCAGGGATTTGAAAACCAGATTAATATCTAATCAAGCCGTGATCCAAAGTCAAATACTTAAGTGGCGGCTTTGTCATGTAAATTTGTCACAGACCCGGCTTTTTCAGCTTGACGCGTTCGCGACGACAACGTAAAAAATAAGGATGATTCTCGAATTTTCACCGCCCCTTCCGCTGAAATTCCGCCTTCTCTGTGTAATACCCGGCTTGTCCTTCAATGCACCCTTCAATGATCTCCTGCTGCCGTTCTCCCTTTCCGAAGGGGCGGTGAAACCCATCCGCCGTCCCGAATGACGGCCGTTCACATAAACCCGATCCCTGCTGAAAAAAGGAGGGCAGAATGGTGAACAACACCCATATCGCAAACGCCATGACGGTTCGACTCGACGCCCTGATGGAGGCGCTGCCGAAGATGCCGCCCGTTGACCCGTCGGTCCGCCGGGCCCCCAAACGGGCGTTCACCCTGAACCGGGAAGATACCGTGCTGGCCCTCACCAATGCGCTTCGGTACATCCCGGAAAAATGGCATG
Source organism: Desulfococcaceae bacterium (assembly GCA_046541495.1). Classification (GTDB taxonomy): domain Bacteria; phylum Desulfobacterota; class Desulfobacteria; order Desulfobacterales; family Desulfococcaceae; genus JAABSQ01. The sequence goes on along the minus strand of JBKHDE010000112.1, from coordinate 8,469 downwards.
CCCGGCTGGCGCCCGAATTCCTGGAAGAACTCCTCACCCGGGGCCGAATCTACGGATACCGGTTCCGGCCGGAAGGGCCGATTCGAGGCAACCCCATCGAGGCCTACCCGGGAAACTGCATCGAGGGGCGGGCCTTTCAGGTCATGATCGACAACAACCTCGATTTCGAGGTGGCCCTGTATCCCTATGAACTGGTGACCTACGGCGAAACCGGCCAGGTCTGTCAGAACTGGATGCAGTACCGGCTCCTCAAGCGCTATCTGGAAATCCTCACTCAAGACCAGACCCTGGTGGTGGAATCGGGCCATCCGGTGGGGCTTTTCGCCTCCTCGCCCGCCGCCCCCAGAGTCATCATCACCAACGCCCTGATGGTGGGGATGTACGACGACCAGGAAAACTGGCACCGGGCCGCGGCCCTGGGGGTGGCCAACTACGGCCAGATGACCGCCGGCGGCTGGATGTACATCGGCCCCCAGGGGATCGTCCACGGCACCTACTCCACCCTGTTGAACGCGGGCCGGCGCATGCTGTCCATTCCGGCCGACCAGAACCTGGCCGGCAAACTTTTTGTCTCCTCCGGACTGGGCGGCATGAGCGGGGCCCAGGGCAAGGCCCTGACCATCGCCGGCGGGGTCGGGATTATCGCGGAGGTGGACCGTTCCCGCATCGACACCCGGCTGAACCAGGGCTGGATCGACCAGATTTCGGAAGACCCGGCCGAGGCCTTCGCCCTGGCCAAGAAGTTTCAGGAGCAGTACGCCGCCACCGCCATCGCCTTTCACGGCAACGTGGTGGACCTTCTCGCCTTTGCCGTGGACAAGGGGGTCTCCGTCGACCTGCTTTCGGACCAGACCTCCTGCCATGTGGCCTACGAAGGGGGATACTGCCCTCGGGGAATCCCCTTTGCGGAACGTACGGATCTCCTTCAGAACGACCCCGACCGGTTCCGATCCCTGGTGGATCAATCCCTTCACAGCCATTTCGACCTGATTCGCCGACTGACGGACCGGGGAACCTTTTTCTTCGATTACGGCAACAGCTTTCTGAAGGCGGTCTACGACGCCGGGGTCATTGAGGTCTGCAAAAACGGCCGCAATCCCATGGACGGGTTTATCTTCCCCTCCTATGTGGAGGATCTGATGGGCCCCCTGCTCTTCGATTACGGCTACGGCCCCTTCCGCTGGGTCTGCCTCAGCGGCGACCCGGAAGATCTTCGAAAGACCGACCGGGCGGCCCTGGCCTGCATCGATCCGGACCGCCGGTTTCAGGACCGGGACAATTACGCCTGGATCGAAAACGCCGAAGAGAACCGTCTGGTGGTGGGCACCCAGGCCCGAATCCTCTATCAGGATGCATTGGGCCGCATGGAGATCGCCCTCAAGTTCAACGACCTGGTTCGCCGGGGGAAGATCGGTCCGGTGATGCTGGGCCGGGACCACCACGACACCGGCGGCACCGACTCCCCCTTTCGGGAGACCGCCAACATCAAGGACGGCAGCAACATCATGGCCGAGATGGCGGTGCAGTGCTACGCCGGAAACGCGGCCCGGGGGATGAGCCTGGTGGCCCTGCACAACGGCGGCGGGGTCGGCATCGGCAAGGCGATCAACGGCGGATTCGGGCTGGTCCTGGACGGCAGCGACCGGGTCGACGCCGTGATCCGCTCGGCCCTGCCCTGGGATGCCATGGGCGGGGTGGCCCGGCGGGCCTGGGCCCGAAACCCCCATGCCGTGGAGACGGCCGCGGCCTACAACCAAAACCGCCCGGCGTCCGATCACATCACCCTGCCGTTTATTCCGGACGTAAACCTGATTCAGGATCTGGTGAACGAGTCCTTGCAATCCAAAGAAAAATAAGGGAATGTGTGTTCCAAAAGCGGAGAATAGAAGAATCCAAACCGATACGGAGGCAACATCCTTATGAATACCATTGTCGAATGCGTACCCAACTTCAGCGAAGGCCGGGACATGTCGGTGATCGAAAAGATCGTCACCCCCTTTCGAGGAAAGGACGGGGTCAAGCTCCTCGATTATCAGCGGGATGAAGACCACAACCGCATGGTGGTCACCGTGGTCGGCGAGCCGGAGCCGCTCAAGGCGGCGGTGATCGAGGCCATGGGCCAGGCGGTGGAGGCCGTCGACATGCGGAAACACAAAGGCCAGCATCCCCGAATGGGCGCCACCGACGTGGTTCCGTTCATCCCCATTCGGAACATGACCATGGAGGAAGCGGTGGCCCTGTCCAAAGCGGTGGCCGCGGCGGCCGCGGAAAAATACGATCTGCCCGTTTTCCTGTATGAGGCGTCGGCCTCCCGGCCCGAACGGCGGAACCTGGCCTCGGTGCGAAAAGGCCAGTTCGAGGGCATGGCGGAAAAGCTCCAAGATCCGGACTGGACCCCCGACTACGGCCCGGCCGCCGTGCATCCCTCGGCCGGCGTGACCGCGGTGGGAGCCCGCATGCCATTGGTGGCCTACAACGTCAATCTCGGCACCGATCAGCTGGAAATCGCCGACGCCATCGCCCGAAAGGTGCGCCACATCAGCGGCGGTCTGCGCTACTGCAAGGGGATGGGGGTCGAACTCAAGGATCGGGGGATCGTCCAGGTCTCCATGAACCTGACCGATTTCACCAAAACCGCCATCTACCGGGTGTTTGAACTGATCCGGATCGAGGCCCGGCGCTACGGGGTCAACATCGTGGGCAGCGAGGTGGTGGGGCTGGTGCCCATGGCGGCCCTGGTGGATACGGCGGAGTATTACCTGGGGATTGAAAACTTCTCCATGGATCAGGTCCTGGAATCCCGAATCATGGAATAACGGAAGCGGAAGCGAAGGAGATGCGAAAATGCTGGCAAATCTGAAGATCACCGAGTTCATCGACCAGGTCGGGGGCGATACCGCGGTTCCCGGCGGCGGCAGCGTGGCCGCCTTAAGCGGGGCCCTGGCGGCCGGTCTGACCCGAATGGTCGCCAATCTGACGGTGGGGCGGGAAAAATATGCGGTGGTGGAACCGGAAATGAAGGCCATTGTCAAAGAAGCGGCCGAGCTTCAGGAACAATTGACGGCGGACATCGACCGGGATTCGGCGGCCTACACCGGGGTAATGGACGCATTCAAAATGGCCAAGTCCACCGATGCCGAAAAAACCGCCCGGGCCCGGGCCATTCAGGTAGCCATGAAGCATGCGGCCGCCGTCCCCCTGGCGGTGGCCCGGCACGCCTTTCGGGTGCTGGAGCTGGCCGAACTGGTGGTGCAGAGGGGGAACAAGAACGCGGTCACCGACGGCGCGGTGGGGGCCATGCTGGCCCGAACCGCGGTTTTGGCGGCCTTATACAATGTCAAAATCAACCTGAGCACCATCCGGGACAAGGATTTCGTCAAAAAGACGGCGGATGCGGCGGCGGATCTGGAAGACAGAACCGCGGCCAAGGAAAAAGAGATCCTGACCCATGTGGATCTCTAACCGGTGAACCGATGATCGGAACGCCGGCGAATTCGACTTTCACCCGGCGTCCCTCCCGAGACCTCCGCCATGCATCTGTTTATTGAACAGCTCCTGAACGGGCTCGCCATGGGCGCCATCTACGCCCTGGTGACCCTGGGGCTGGCCCTGGTCTACGGCATTTTGCGCATTCTGCATGTGGCCCATGCCGCCGTATACACCGTCGGGGCCTATGCCGGTCTCTACCTGTACGGCATCACCGGAAGCCTTCTGCTCGCCGCACTCGGGTCCATGGTCTTCTGCGCCGCGCTGGGGGTGGCCATCGAGCGGTTCGTCTATTTTCCGCTCCTCAAGTATCCGCCCTATGTCCCGCTGATCGGCAGCATCGCGATCATGCTGGCCATTGAAGAAATCTGCCGACTGGTCGCCGGCCCCTATATCCTGACCTTTTCGGCTCCATTGCCCTTCCCCGACCTCCATCTCGGGTCGATCACCATTTCCGCCACCCTGACGGCGGTCTACTGCGTCACCGCCGCCGTGCTGGTCCTGCTCTGGTATATCACCTCCCGGACCGAGCTGGGGCTGGCCATGCGGGCCGCCTCCCAGGACCTGTCCATGGCCGATGCGGTGGGCATCAACAGCCACTTCGTCATCACCGTCACCTTCATCATCGGCTCGGCCATCGCCGCGGTGGCGGGCATTCTGGTGGGGATCTACTACAACCAGGTCTACCCCACCATGGGCGCGGTGCCGGCCTACAAGACCCTGGCCATCATCGTGGTCGGGGGGCTGGGATCGGTGCCGGGGGCGGTGATCGCGGCCCTGCTGCTGGGGGTGGCCGAAACCCTGCTGATCGGGTACGCCCAGATTCCCCTGCCCCGGGACGCCCTGGCCTTCATCGCCATGATCGGGGTGCTGATGTGGCGCTCCGAAGGGCTGATGGGGTCCAAATGATCGGCCGAACAACCAAAATGGACAGGAAATATCACCGCCTATGAGCGCCTACGTCATCACCATCGCCACCCTGATCGCCATCTATGCCATCGTGGCCTGCGGTCTCAACATCATTGTCGGATACGCCGGCCAGATCTCGCTGGGCCACGCCGCCTTTTTCGGCATCGGGGCCTATACCGCAGCCCTGTTCGCCACCAAGGCGGGACTCTCCTTCTGGTACGCCCTGCCCTGCGTTCTGGTCATCACCGGCCTGGTCGGCCTGCTCCTGGGGCTGCCCAGCCTTCGGGTGCGCCACGATTTTCTGGCCATCACCACCATCGGCATCAACTTCATCGTCGAGGCGGTATTTCTCTATATCCCCTTTTTCGGCGGCGCACTGGGGATCGGCGGCATTCCGCAGGTCACCCTCTTCGGCCTGGTCCTTAAGGGGATCGGCTTTTTCTGGCTCTGCACCGGGTTTTTGATTCTCTCTCTGGCGGTTTGCTGGTGGTTCACCCGGTGCTGGGCCGGGATGGCCTGTTTCGCGCTTCGGGAAGAAGAGGAAGCCGCCGCCGGTCTGGGCATCTCCCCGGTGCGGTTCAAGCTTCTGGCCTTTGTGACCGGAACCGCCATGGCCGGGCTCGGCGGGGCCCTGTACGCCCATTACATGCGGTTCATCAGCGCCACCGACTTTTCCTTTCCGGTCTCCATCTCCCTGCTCAGCATGGTGGTGGTGGGCGGCATGGGCACCCTCTGGGGGCCGGTCCTCGGGGCCCTGATCCTCTCGGCCCTGCCGGAGCTGTTTCGGCCCTTGGTAGATTACCGGATTCTCTTCACCACCACCCTGCTGCTCTTGATGATCCGGTTTCAGCCGGGGGGCCTTCTGGGAGAAACCGGTTTTCTCCGCAGCCAGGTCGCCGCCCGGCGCCGGGGAGGGCGGCCATGAACGAGGGGCTGCTCAAACTCGAGGGGCTCAGCAAGCATTTCGGCGGCCTCAAGGCGGTGGACGGGGTCAACCTTCAGGTGCGCCCGGGAGAGATTCTGGGGCTGCTGGGGCCCAACGGGGCGGGCAAAACGGTCTGCTTCAATCTCATCTCCGGGGTCTACCCGCCCACCGCCGGTCAGGTTCGGTTAAGCGGTCGGCGCATCGACGGATTTCCGCCCCACCGCATCGCCCACATGGGCGTGGGCCGCACCTTCCAGATCGTCAAACCGTTCGCCGCCCTGACCGTTTTGGAAAATGTGCTGGCCGCCTGCGGGGTCCGGCGGTACCGTTCATTGATTCGAATCTGGTCCCCATGGCGGTCTAAACTGGACCGGAAGATGGCCATGGCGGTGCTGAACCGGGTGGGGCTGGCCGACCTGGCTCACCGAAAAGCCGGCCTGCTGCCGCTGGGCAACCTGAGACGGCTGGAAATCGCCCGGGCCCTGGTGGTGGGACACAAGCTCCTGCTCCTGGACGAATCCTTTTCCGGACTGCGGCATGAGGAAATTCAGCGTCTGGAGGCGGTGATTCGGCGGATTCGGGAAGACGGCATCGCCGTCCTGCTGATCGAGCACAACATGCGGGTGGCCATGGGCCTGAGCGACCGGGTGGCGGTGCTGGATCACGGCCGCAAAATCGCCGAAGGCACCCCGAAGGCGGTTCAGAACAACGATGAAGTGATCGAGGCCTACCTGGGTCGGAAAGGCAGGGGCCATGCTGCTTGAGGTGCGGGACCTGCGCATCGCCTACGGGGATATTCAGGCGGTCGACGGGGTGAGTTTTCATCTGGAAAAAGGGGAGCTGGTCTCGATCATCGGCGCCAACGGCGCGGGCAAGACCTCTCTCCTCAACGGCATCATGGGTCTGATCCCCTCGAATCAGGGAAGCATCCATTTCCAGGGAAAGGATATCACCGTTCACCCTGCATTCCGGCGCGCCCGCGCGGGTATCCGCCTGGTGCCGGAGCGGGGGCGGGTGTTTCCGCGCCTCACGGTCATGGAGAACCTCATGACCGGAATCTACGGTCTGCGAAAAAAACCGGACTTCGAAGAGCGGCTGATCTGGTTGTATGAACTCTTCCCGATTTTGCGGGAAAAACAGGAGGACCCGGCGGCCACCCTGTCCGGCGGTCAGCAGCAGCAGCTCTCCATCGCCCGGGCCCTGATCTCCGATCCGACCCTTCTGCTGGTGGACGAGATCTCCATGGGGCTCATGCCCAAACTGGCGGACCAGGTGTTCGAGATGCTCAAATCCCTCAACCGTGATAACGGCCTCACCATTTTGCTGGTGGAGCAGAACGCGGTGGCCTCCCTGGCCGTATCCCACCGGGGCTATGTCCTGGAAACCGGGACCTGTGTCCACGAAGGACCGGCCGCGGACCTGATGGCCGATCCCCGGGTCAAGGAAGTCTATCTGGGGGGATGAAAAAAGCGGGTTCCCCCGGTCTTTCCATATACCCAATACAAAGGAGGAAAAAACCCTATGAAACGATGGACATGTCTCTTGAATCTCATTCTGGGGAGTCTCATTCTGGTGATCCTGCTGACCGTCGGCGGCGCCTCCGCCGTGGAACCGGTCAAGATCGGCCTTCTGGCCCCGCTCACCGGATTTGCCGCGGCGGACGGGCTGAGCGTGCAGAATTCGGTCACCCTGGCGGTGGAACGGGTCCTGACCGAAGGGGGCATTCTGAATCGACCGGTGCAGCTGGTGGTCTATGATGACCGGGCCGACGCCAAGGAGGCGGTGGCCCTGGCCCGCAAACTGATTCAGCAGGACCGGGTGATCGCGGCGGTGGGCGGCTCTTACAGCACCCCGACCCGGGCCGTGGCGCCCATCTTCAATGACGCCGAGGTGCCGTTCGTGGCCGCCTATGCGGTTCACCCCGACATCACCCGGGCCGGGGACTATGTATTTCGAAACGGGTTTCTGGGCATGGTGGAGGGAAAATCCGCCGCCCATGTGGCGGTGGAGATGCTCGACGCCAAGCGGATCGCCCTGCTCACCAGCGACAACGACTTCGGCCGAACCCTGGCCGAGGGGTTCAAGACGTACATGAACAAAAAAGGCGGGGAGGCCGAAATCGTGTTTGAGCAGACCTATCCGTTTCAGGAGAAGGATTTCAAACCCTACCTCTCCAAAATCAAGGAGGTCGATCCGGACCTGATCTTTGCCAGCGGATATTATTTCCAGACCGGACCCATCGTGAAACAGGCCCGGGAGATGGGGATCGATGCCAAGATTCTGGGAGAGGAAGGGGCCGATTCCCCGAAATTTCTGGAGATCGCCGGGGATGCCGCCGAAGGGTTCGTGATCGTCACCAACCTCGACCGGGATGATCCCCGGCCGGTGGTCCAGAATTTTCTGAAAGAATATCAGGAGCGCTACGAAATCCAGCCCGACATGGTGGGGGCCTCGGCCTATGACGCCTTCATGATCATCGTGGACGCCGTCAACCGGGCGGGCGCCACCGAAGGGCCGAAGGTTCAGGAAGCCATCGCAAACACCAAGCAGTACAACGGCCTGACCGGGGTGCTCAAGGGCTTCACCGATATCGGGGAGGTCGTCAAAGAGGTGCAGGTTCAGATCGTCAAAGACGGCGCGTTTCGACACTTCGGGAAGGTGACGGATATGGAATTGATCACGCCGTAATAATTGATCTTTTCCCTACCCGATTCTGAAAGGGCGGGCCTTCGGGCCTGCCCGGACTCCCTGCGGCACACCGGGATTCAATTAAGCCAACACGTGCTTATCCAAAACAAAGCAGACAAATTCCCCGCTGAAAACCGGCTCCCCTCCGCGGTCGGCGGTGACCGACACCGTATGTTTTTTACCCTTCTGTTCCGTCACCTTGGCTTCCGAAATCACCGTTTCGCCGACCCGGACCGGTTTGAGAAACTTGACCTCGGCCCCGCCCAGCACGACAAAGGGATCATTGACCGCGATCATGGCGGCGTAATCGGCCAGGCCGAAAATAAAGCCGCCGTGGACCAGGCCGGATTCATCGGCGGCCATCCGTTCGGTGGCGATCAGTTCCACCCGGCTGTATCCGTCTTCCACCGCCAGCGGCTTTCCGCAGAGTTCCGGGTCGATCTTGTGATGGGTTCGAATCT
>JBKHDE010000111.1:0-14336 GCA_046541495.1 Desulfococcaceae bacterium | reverse complement strand
AGCCCGCTTCAGCGGGCTTTTTCAGATTCAGCCGGGGGATTCATCCCCCGGCGGCGTTCGGATGGTATTCTAACTACCGCGAATCGCCTAAGCCGGAGAAAAACTCAGACAAACTCCGCGCGAGAAATCCGATGTTTTTTCAACTTATAATGAAGCAGCTGCCGGGAGATGCCCATGGATTCGGCGGCGCGGGTGACATTGCCCTGGTGGGTTTGCAGGGCCTTGAGGATGAGGCGTTTTTCCCGGTCTTCCTGGGTTTTGATGAGATTCTTTCCTCGGCGGCCCGGCGGTTTGGAGGGGTGTTCACTAGGGTCGGCCGAAGATTCCCTGCCCGCCGGTGAAATCGGATCCGGGGCATGGGCGGCAAACGGTTCCGGAAAATAAGAATCCGGGGTCGAGGGCTGGTTTTTCATTCGGTACCAGGTGGGCAGGTGGGACCGAAGGTGGTCCAGCTCGATGGTGTCGGCCTGGTCCACCAGGTTGAGGGCCCCCTCGATGACATGCTCCAGCTCCCGGACATTGCCCGGCCAGTGGTAATCCTTGAAAATGTCGAGGACCTCGGGGGCGATGCCGGTCACCTGTTTTCCCAGAGCCCGGCCGTGTTTGCGGATGAAATGGTGGATCAGCCGTTCGAGTTCGGTTTTTCGCTCCCGCAGGGGCGGAAGGGGGATGAAGACGACGCCCAGTCGGTAAAACAGATCGGGCCGCAGGGACCCTTCCGCAATCGCGGTGTGGGGCTGCCGGTTGACCGAGCTGATGATCTTCAGGTCCACCTCGATCTCTTTGAAGGAGCCCAGCCGCCGGACCCGGTGCTCCTGAAGCACCCGAAGGATCTTGGCCTGAAGCCCCGCCGGCATCGCGTTGAGCTCGTCCAGAAAGAGGGTGCCGCCGCTGGCCTTTTCGAACAGCCCCGGCTTGGAGTGGGCCCCGGTAAAGGCCCCCTTGGAGGTGCCGAAAAGAATCCCCTCCAGCAGGTTTTCCGGTATCGCGGCGCAGTTGATCGCGGTATAGCGGGATGTTTTCCGGTCGCTGAAATTGTGAATGGACTGGGCGAAAAGCTCCTTGCCGGTGCCGGTTTCGCCGTAGAGCATCACCGGAGAGGGGGTGTTGGCGGCCATCATGCCGGTGTTGACCGCCCGCAGAAATTCGGGGTCTTTTCCGATAATGCTCGAAAAGGTGAATCGGGTGTTGTTGCCGAGGTTTTCTTTGGCCCGGGGAATGGACACCTTGGAGAGGGTCTCTTCCAGCACATTGTAGTCCCGGACGAAACAGACCGCGCCTTTGAGGGTTTTGTTTTTGAACAGCGGGTAGACGCTGTGGATGGTGTTGGCCACCCGGCCCATTCGGGTGCGGTAGTAAAAGGGGCGGTCGATGATGGGCCGGCGGGTCCGCAGGCACTGCATCAGCATACTGGTTTCCGGGGTCAGCTCATAGATGTCGGTGACCAGTCTGTGAAGCGCTTCCCGCCGGTCGATGTCGTCGATCCTGGCCATGGCCTGGTTGTAATAGATGATTTTGCCGGTGCGGTTGACCACGATCACCCCGGCGCTGAGATGATCGAAGACCGGCAGAAAATCCCGATAGCCCAGATCGAGCATTTCCAGATCCGTCTCTTTCATTGATCGGTCATTCCCTCATGGACATCCCCCTGATCAGGGCGCGGCGCATTCAATGGAAACCTCTAATTTCCGTACCCCCGATAAAAATCATCTATCACGATCCCCCGTCTGAATCAAGGGGTCCGCTCAAAAGCCGCCGCTGTCCCGAAGGTGCAGATTGAACAGGAGGTCGTTTTCCAGGTAGGCCTGTTCCAGCCGTTTCTGGTGCTGTTTCATCGCTTCGTCCTGGCGGCCGGCCAGTTCCACCATGAGACAGTTGATGATGCAGGATATCCCCGCCGAATACCCGATCAGCGGAATCGATTTGGACGGGGCGACGAGGCTTCGGTGGGCGAACTGGATCAGCGGGCAGAGCTTGCTGTCGGCGATCACCAGCAGGGTCTTGTCGAGGCGGCGGGCCACCTTGCCCATTCGAATCAACTCATTGGGATACCGGGAGGTGGCGATGATCACCACCAGGGCGTTCTCCGGGGAATTGGTCAGCCAGTCGATGGCGGTGGTATCGCTGCCCTTGAGGATCTGCACCCCTTTGCGAAGCTTGGTCAGGGACCACCCCAGGTAGTAGGCGAAGGTGTAGGAGACCCGGGAGCCGATCACATAGACCGACTCGCTCTGGTACAGATAGTCCGCAAAGGCGGAGAGGGCCGCCGTATCGAGGCTTTCGTACAGATGCCGCAGGTTGTTGATCTCCTCCAGCAGGATCTGGTGCATGGGGTGGGTTCCCGGCCCCTGAATGCCCGGCAGCTCCACCCGGTCCGGCAGGCTCAGCCCGGTGTCCACGTAATCCCGCAGGGCCTGAAGAAAGTCTCCGTAGCCGCCGTATCCGAGCTGACTCACAAAGCGGACCACGGTCGCTTCGCTCACGGTGCAGGTTTCGGCCAGCTCCTTGGTGGTCATGAACATGGCCTTGCGCGGGTTCTGAAGAATATAGTTGCCCAGGATTCGGCCTTTGGGGGTCAGAGAGTCGAGGTGCTCGGTGATTTCGCTGATCACCTGGCGTGACGGATTGTGGTTCATGCGCATTTCCTTCCTGAATGATTTTTGAAAGAAATATTACATTTTTTTATTCCGTTTACAACAATTTTAAATATTATAAAATTCAGATATTTACGAGTTTCGATGAAAGAGAAATGAAATTTTTTATTTCAAACTCAAATATTTTCCTTGACATGTTTTCTTACATTTTGCATAGAGGGGGAAAATCGCACCCGAGTATGCCCACCCGGCTTCGGTCGAAACGTCTTATTTACTATTCAAGGGGGAACCTATGATCGGCAAGAACACGCCCCTGTGGGGGAAAAAAACCCGGCTTAAATCCAGCTACGATGCGGTGATCATCGGCGGCGGGTTGCACGGTTTGGCCACGGCCTATTACCTGGCCAAGGAACACGGCATGACCGATGTGGCCGTCATCGAAAAGCGCTACATCGGATTCGGCGGGGCCGGCCGAAACACCGCCATCGTCCGGGCCAACCAGCGGACCCAGCAGAACGTGCCGCTTTACAAGGAGGCCCTGGACCTCTGGCCCGTGCTGACCAAAGAACTCAATTTCAACCTGATGTTCAACAACTGCGGCAACCTGAACCTGATGCACAGCGAGGCCGCCATGAACGCCGCCCGCATGAACGTGGCCACCGCCCAGTTCCACGGGGTGGAAAGCCATCTGCTGGACGCCAAGCAGATCAAGGAGATGGTGCCGGCCCTCAACATCTCGGATGACATCACCTACCCCATTCACGGCGCCATGTACCACCCGCCCGGCGGCATCGTCCGCCACGACGCGGTGGTCTGGGGCCTGGCCAAGGGCGCAGCCAAGCTGGGGGTCGAGATCCATCAGCACACCGAAGCCACCGCCATCAACACCGAGGGCGGCAAAATCACCGGCATCGAGACCAGCCGGGGCAAGATCCACACCCCCCGAGTGCTGGTGTCCGCCGGCGGATATTCCGCGGCCATTATCTATCATATGCTGGGAATCAAGCTGCCCATCAGCGTCCTGACCATTCAGGCCATGGTCACCCAGCCCCTGAAGCCGATCCTGGATCACGTGGTCTCCTCCGGAGCCTATCACGCCTACGCCAACCAGACCCTCAAGGGCGAGATCGCCACCGGGGCCCATATGGACCCCTGGCCCAACTACACCACCCTGACCACCGCCTACTACATCAAGCACCAGGCCCAGGCGCTTTCGGAGTTCCTGCCCTGCCTGCGGGGGGTCAAGTTCATGCGGATCTGGGGCGGTCTGGCCGACATGACCCCGGACATGGCGCCGATCATGGACGGCAATGATCCCATCGACGGATTCTATATGGACTGCGGATGGGGATACTTCGGGTTCAAGTCCTGCTCGGCCGTGGGCAAGCACATGGCGGCCTACATGGCCGGCGGCAACTGCCCCGAGATCCTGAAGCCGTTTAACCTGCGCCGGTACGAAAACCACCGCCTGATGGGGGAAACGGCCGCGCTGGTCAACTACACCCCGGACAATTAACGGATCTTTTCAGAATCCGTGTAAAGGAGAATCGATTATGTCACTGACGCTTACTTGTCCCATTTGCGGCAAGCGCAACGGATACGAATTCCGGTACGGCGGAGAGGACAAAGGCCCCCGACCGGCCGAGGAAGGGCTCAGCCCCCGCAGCTGGTGCGAATATGTCCATATGAACAAATGCGTGGCGGGCGTGCAGAAGGAGTGGTGGTTTCACAGGGACGGATGCGGGTCCTGGTTCACCACCCATCGCAACACCCTCACCAACCTGGAAGTCGAAGAACCGGAGGCGACATCATGAACAGGCTCAACAATCTGCCGACTTTGCGGATCAACCCCTCGGAGAAGCGAACCCTGAATTACAAGGGCCAGACCTTTCAGGGGGTGTCCGGCGATACGGTGGCGACGGCCCTTTTCGCCAACGGCGTCCGGGTCTTCGCCCGCAGCTTGAAATACCACCGCCCCCGCGGGCTCTACAGCCTGGACGGAGAGTGCAGCAACACCTGCATGGAGGTCGACGGCATCCCCAACGTGCGGACCGAAAACACCCTGCTTCAAGACGGCGTCACCGTCAAAGAGCAGAATGTGGTGGGCTCGGCCGACCGGGACCTGATGGGCTTTATGGACAAGCTCGACTGGATGATGCCGGCCGGCTTCTATTATAAAACCCTGCACAAGCCGGCCTGGGTCTGGCCCCTGGCCATGAAGCAGGTTCGCAAAACCGCCGGTCTGGGCACCATCTCCCCCGATTTCCGGATTCAGGGGCGGTATGACGACATCTATCCCAAGGCCGATGTCTGCGTCATCGGCGGGGGCGCGGCCGGCATGACCGCGGCCCTGGCGGCGGCCGAGAGCGGCCGGCGGGTGATCCTGCTGGAGGCCCGGCCCTGGCTCGGGGGGTGTTTCGACTACCGGTCCGCCCCCTATGAAGACGGCCGGCCCCTGTATGAACGGGCCCGGGAACTGGCGACCCAGGTGCGGGAAACCCCCAACATCCGCGTCTTCACCCAGGCCCCGGTGATCGGGGTCTACAACAACAACCTGATCACCGCCTTTCAGACGGGCGGCCCCCAGGATTCGTTCACCGAGCGCTATATCCAGATTCGCGCCGCCGGAGTGGTGGTGGCCACCGGATGCATCGAACGGCCCCTGCTCTTCGACAACAACGAGCGGCCCGGGGTGATGCAGGTGGGCTGCGCCCATCGGCTGGCCCGCACCTACGGCCTGCTGCCGGGGACCCAGGCGGTCTTTTCGGTCGGCCATGACCTGGGCCTGGAGGCGGCCATCGATCTGTTCGATCTGGGGCTCAAAATTTCCTGCGTGGCCGATATTCGGGAAGACGGACAGAACCCCGAACTCCTGCTGGGACTCAAGGAACGCAAGATCTCATTCCTTCAGGGATGGGTGGCCACCGATGTGGAAGGCGGCAAATCGATCCGGAAGGCCCATCTCTCCACCGTGGACGGCACCATCTCCAAGAGCTTCGACTGCGACGTGCTGATCGCCTCGGCCGGCCTGACCCCGGTCACCGGGCCGGTCACCGTGGCCCAGGGCAAGACCGCCTACGACCACCACACCGGCTGTTTTCTGGTGACCGAAACCCCCAAGGGGATGCATGTGGCCGGCAGAATGACCGGTCGAAACCATCCCCGGTCCATCGAGGCCTCGGGCCGTCTGGCCGGGCTTCAGGCCGTGGCCGACTGCGGCCTCGACCGGGCCGCCGATATCGACGCGGCCGAAAAGACCCTGGCCATGCTGCCCGGACCCGAACGCGGCGCCAAGCTGGTCACCGCCCCGGTCAAGGGCCGCAAGACCTTTATCTGCTTCGATGAGGACACCACCATCAAAAACATCAAGCAGGCCATCGAAATGGGCTTCGACGTACCCGAGCTGATCAAGCGGTTCACCTCGGCCGGCACCGGACCGGGCCAGGGCGGAATCCCCGGCCACAACCTGCCGCTGTATGTGGCCAAGTACGAGGCTCTGGACACCAAACCACCGAAGCCGACCACGGTGCGGGTGCCGCTGACCCCGACCCTGATCGCCACCTATGCCGGGGCCAACCACGACATGCACAAGCGCACCCCGGCCCATCATATCCAGAAAGCGGCCGGCGGGGTTTTCCGCCGCATCGGGGTCTGGCGCCGAGCCCGGTACTTCTCCCGGGACTTCACCTGCCGGGAGGAGATCCTCAACGTCCGCAACAACGTGGGGATGCTCGACGCCTCCACCCTGGGCAAGTTCCGGGTTCACGGGCCCGACGCCCTCAAGGCCCTGCAGCGGGTCTATGTCAGCGACATCGCCAAACTCAAGGAAGGCCGGGTCAAGTATTCGGCCATGTGCAACGACGACGGCTGCGTCATCGACGACGGGGTCATCGTCAAGCAGGGGGAAAACGACTACTATCTCACCACCTCCACGGCCCGGGCCGGCGCCACCGCCGAGTGGTTTCGGTACCATACCCGGTACGAGGGGTGGGATTTCGCGGTCGTCAACCTCACCGATGCCATGGGGGTGGTCAACATCTCCGGGCCCAACGCCCGAAAGGTGCTGGAAAAGGTGGTCGACGCCGATATCTCCAACGAGGCCTTTCCCTTCAGCGGCTACCGGGAGTTCACCGTCGCCGGCGCCGTTCCGGTTCGGGCCATGCGGCTCGGGTTCGTGGGGGAACTCTCCTACGAGCTTCACGTGGGCGCCTCCTACATGCCGGCCCTGTGGAAGATTATCGAAGAGGCGGGCAGGGAATTCGGGATTCAGCCCTTCGGGGTCGAGGCCCAGAACGTGCTGCGAATGGAAAAATGCCACATCATTCTCGGCCAGGAATCGGAGCAGCGGACCAACCTGCTCGACGTGGGCCTGGGCTTTCTCTGGGACCGCAAGAAGACCGACGCCAAAACGGTGGGTGCGGCGGCCCTCAAGCAGACCGAAGGGGACACCGGCCGTCTCACCCTGGTCGGGTTTCAGATGGAGGATTCGGCCCGGGCCCCCCGGGACGGCTCGATCATCGTCGACAACCGGGTGCGCGGCTATGTCTGCACCGCCCGCCGAAGCTTCTCCTTGAACGAGGCGGTGGGCATGGCCCTGGTGGATTCGGAGTTATCGGACATCGGCACGCGGCTTGAAATTTTCGAGGATGAGTGCAACGGTCAGCGCCTCTACTGCAAGGTGGTGCCCAAGCCGTTCTATGATCCCGAAGGCAAACGGATGAAAATGTGAGGGAATAATCATGGCAGACATTTATAGACAATCGCCTGTTGAATTTACGGCCGCCCCGACCCGGACCGAGGTTCGAGATCGCTGGAACGTGGCCCTGGAATACGGGGAGGAAGGCAAAGGACCCTACCTTGTGGACCTCTGCCACAAGACCCGGTGGGACCTGCAGAGCAGCAAACTGGACGAATACGCCCCGGCCGATGTCCCCGTGCCGGAAAAGCCCAACCAGTGCGTTCTGCAAGACGGGGTCCTGCTCAACCGCATGGGCCGCAACCAGACCGCGGTCTGGCACCTGGCCGAGTCGGTCCCGGAAATGCCGGCGGATGCAGCCTACACCGACGTATCGGAAGCCACCGTCTTTCTGGCCCTGTTCGGACCCGAGGTCTTTTCCATCACCGAAAAGCTCTCCTCCCTCGATTTTCAGGACCCGGACAAGACCGCCCCGTTTCTGTATCAGGGACCCTTTTCTCACGTGCCCTGCCAGATCGTGACCCTGAACCGGGGCGAAAACGGCGAGGGCGGCATCCTGCTGACCTGCTCCCGGGGCTATGCCCACTGCATGGTCCATGGGATCCTGGATGCCGGGGCCGAGTTCGGGCTGCGGCCGGCCGGGGAGAATCGGTTCCAGGCCTGGCTGAAGGGGCTTCAAGGCTGAACCGCCGGATTCGGTTCGCAAAAACAAGGGCACAGGATTTCCCTTCCCCCTCGCCGGGGGAAGGGCGATTTCATATTTTTTCTAAACCCGCTTATTGTAAGAAGGAGAAAACAGCATGACTCAGAAATACGATGCCATCATCATCGGCGCGGGCGTGATCGGCGCCCCCATCGCTTACGAACTGGCCAAAAAAGGATACAAAACCCTCAACGTCGACAAGCTCCATGACGCGGGCGAGGGCTCCACCGCCGCTTCCTGCGCCATCGTTCGGGCCCACTACTCCACCGAAGACGGCGTGGCCTTCGCCTATGAAGGGTTCAAGTATTGGCTGGACTGGGAGAACTACCTGGAAAACGTGAAGGACGAAAAGGGCTTGGCCAAGTTCATGAACACCGGTTCCATCCTGATCAAATCCCAGGGCCATGACTGGCGCAAGGTGAAAAAACATTATGACGCCGTGGGCGTCCATTATGAGGAATGGGATGTGGACAAGGTCAAACAGATGGTGCCGGTCTACGACATGCATGAGTTCTGGCCGGTCAAGCGGCCTGAAGATCCTTCCTTCTTCGATGATCCCGAAGGCATGCTGGAGGGCGCCATCTTCTGTCCCGAGGGCGGGTATGTGAACGACCCGGCCCTGTCCGCCCACAACATCATGCGGGCCGCCGAAAAATACGGGGCCGAGTTCAAGTTCAACGCCGAGGTGGTGGACGTCCGGAGCAAAGACGGCCGGGTCCAGGGCATCACCCTCAAAGACGGCACCCGGATCGACGCCCCCATCGTGGTCAACGTGGGCGGCCCCCACTCCTACAAGATCAACGAAATGGCCGAAGGGGTTCAGGAAGGCTGCAACATCCGCACCAAGGCCCTGCGCCACGAGGTGATGCACTGCCCCTCGCCGGACGGCTATGATTATCTCAACGACGGATACCACACCTCCGACGCCGATGTCGGCTGCTACTACCGACCCGAGGTGGGCAATATGTTTCTGATCGGCAGCGAAGACCCGGAATGCGATCCCAAGGTCTATGTGGACCCGGATGAATTCTATGCCGGTCACGGCGGCTACGGCAACGACAACCAGCTCACCGATGAGCAGTGGAAGGCCCAGTGCTACCGGCTGGCCCGCCGGGTGCCGAGCCTTCAGGTGCCGAATCAGCCCAAGGGCGTCTGTGACCTCTACGACGTCTCCGACGACTGGATTCCGATCTACGACAAGTCCGACCTGGACGGTTTCTACATGGCCATCGGCACCAGCGGCAACCAGTACAAAAACGCCCCGGTGGTCGGCGCCATGATGGCCGCCCTGATCGACGCCTGCGAAAAACAGGGGGTCGACCACGACAAGGAGCCCTTCCAGTTCAAGATGCGCTACACCGGCCGCAACCTGGATGTCGGGTTCTTCTCCAGAAAACGGGAGATCAACTATGACTCCAGCTTCTCGGTCAACGGATAGGGGAGCGCTGCTGCCTCCAGCAGTATCCATCCCGGATGAATGCCTAAGAACAAAGGATCCGGGATAGCTCAGGGTGTTGAACCGAAGTATAAGTTCTCCGAAAAATTTCGGCCAGGCTAAGCCTGGTCGAAATTTTTATTTGGGGCTTAGTGAGCAGCCTGGGAGACCCAAAGCATGGGCCTGATTCCCGTATGGGGTATGAAAAACGTTGACACTCCTGCATACCGATACTACGCTTTTCGCAGAATGCCTCAGAATGAGGTCGATTGCGGCAATACGCCAACGGATTTTTAAGAAGAGGTTAAAATGCGCACCGTATCGGTCAAAATCGACGAGGAGTTGGCGCTTCAGGCGGAGCGCGAGTCCAGAATTCAGAATCGATCAAAGGCCAAACAGATAGAGTACTGGGCGAAAATCGGCAAGGCCCTCTCCGCTAAAATCAGCATGGCAGATGCGGTTGCGGTGTCCCAGGGAATCAAAACGATAAGAGTAGAACCTTCTCCATCTGCTCAATCGATTCCAGTGGGCTCGGATGATGTCTTTAGGGCGATAGAAAGCGATCGGGCCCAGGGGCATCTTGCCGAGCAAGTGACCTCTGCCAGGATATTCTATGAGATGAGCATTAAACATCCGGGTTATCTCGAAAAGGTCGATTCCGTCACAAAAACAAGACAGGTCGGATCTTTTGAAAACGGCGAGTTCAAGGCTCTCTGATGATTACTCAGAGGCGGCTTTGGGTGTTGGCCGGCGGATCTGCCGCCGCACAAGGGCGGTGGACAGAGTAACCATTAAAATCACGGGATAGGTTATGAAAATATACGTCTGCGTCAAACACGTGCCCGATTCGGCGGCCACCATCACCATCAAGGACCAGAACCGGATCGAGGAGAACATCACTTTTCTGCTGAACCCCTATGACGAGCATGCCGTCACCGAGGCGGCCCGGCTCAAAAAAGAGCTGTCCGGGGTGGAGGTCATCGCCGTCTGCCTGGCCAAACCCGCGGCCGAAAACACCCTGCGCTCGGCCATGGCCATGGGCGCCGACCGGTCCCTCCTCATCACCACCGACCGGAACCACGACAGCCTGGTCACGGCCCGGGCCCTCCAGGCCGCCATCGAGGGCGACGGCCAGCCCTCCCTGATCCTCGGGGGCAAGGAATCGATCGATGCCGAAGGAATGCAGACCCTGTTCCGGCTGGCCCGGCTGTTTTCGATGCCGGCGGCGGTCAACGTGGTCAAGATCACGGTCGAAGACGCCCACGCCCTGGTGGAATGCGAAAAAGAGGCCGGGGCCCGGGATGTGCTCAAACTCGGCCTGCCCTGCGTGCTGGGTGCGGGTCGAGGGCTCAACACCCCGCGGTATCCCACCCTGCCCGACATCATGAAGGCCCGAAAAAAGGAGATCAAGCAGATTCCATTGGACTCCCTCGCCGTGGAAAAACCGGCCGGAAGCCTGGAGATTCTGGAACTGACCCCGTCGGTGGAAACCCGGGAACCCAAGGAACTCACCGGGGATGCCGATGCGGTGGCGGATCAGCTGGTCCGGATTCTTCGGGACGAAGCCAAGGTCGTGTAAACGAAAGGGAGAATCGCAATGGAAAAGATCGGACTGTTTATCGAATATAAGGACGAAGAGATCAAACCGGCCGTCTTCGGAATGATCACCGGGGCAAGGAAAGAAGACAGAGACCTCTACGCCCTGGTGGTGAACCGGAACCCGGCGGATTGTAAAAAGGAATTGGGCGAATACGGGGTGGACCGGGTCATCGGGATTACCGCGGCTGACGGCGCCTGGCACCCGGACCTGTGGGCCGACGCTCTGGTCCAGGCCATGGCGGCCTTTGGGATTCAGACCCTGTTGGGGGTCACCAGCCCCCGGGGCCGGGACATTCTGCCAAGGGTCGCGGCCCAGCTGGACGCGCCGTTGCTGATGGACTGCCTCGATGTGGATCTCGAAAAGCATACGGCCCGGACCACCCGGTACTCCGGCAAGACGGTGGCGACCATTCGGCTGACCGGCACCCATCGAATCTACGGGGTGCGGGCCAATGCCGTGCCGGCGGTTCCGAGCCCGAGCGAGCCGTCGGTGGAGACCTTTACCCCGGCCGAGGCGGACCTGCCCGAGATGACGGTCCTGGAGACCACCCCCGGCCGGGGCGACGCCGTGGACCTGGCCGAAGCCGATGTCATCTTCTCCGGGGGCCGGGGCATGAAAAACGGGGAGAACTTCAAGGTCCTCTTCGACTGCGCCCGAACCATGAACGCCGCGGTGGGGGCCTCCCGAGTCGCCGTGGACGAGGGATGGGTCCCCTACGCCATGCAGGTGGGCCAGACCGGCACCAAGGTCAACCCCAAGGTCTATATCGCCTGCGGCATCTCCGGCTCGATTCAGCACTTCGCCGGCATGAAGTCCTCGGACATCATCATCGCGATCAATACCGACCCCAACGCCGCCATCATCTCCAAGAGCGACTATTATGCGGTGGCGGACCTGTTTGAGGTGATTCCGCGGTTGACGAAGCGGTTGGAGGAAGATCGCCGCTGAGAATGCGCTATCGAACAGATCGAGGAATCAGAAATCCGGAATGCTTGCACAATGATGAAAAAAGCATTATTCTGAATCCTAAAAAAGGAGCAAAAGAATGCCGTCTTTGCAAGTAAGAGATTTACCGGAACATATCTACCAAAAACTGCTTGCCGCGGCAAAAAGTCAGCATCGCAGTCTGGCCCAGCAGGCGGTTTATATTCTTTCAAAGGGCCTTGAAACCGACGACAATCCAAAGGATCGCCGAAAAAAGCTGATGTCTCGCATTCGATCCAGGGGTCTAAAAATGGATTCCGCCCATCTGGAAAATCCTGTGGATCTCATTCGAGAAGACCGGAACCGGTGATGATCCTCGTCATCGACACCAGCGCCGCTGCAGAAATCGTACTGCAAAGAGAAGATGCTGAAAGGTTCGTCCGGCATATCGAAAATGCCGACTGGGTCATCACGCCGACCATTTACATTGCCGAAATCGCCAACGTGTTTTGGAAATATCATGCATTCCAAAATATGCTCATTGATGCCTGCGAGCAGTGCATGGAAGATGCGGTGGCCATTCCGGATGATTATGGAGAGTCATATGAATCACAGTTCAGGACAGGGATGCGGATTCCTTGTCTTGAACTGGGATTCGTCTGATTTTTATGATGGACTGTGATGGGGGCGGCAATGGCCCCGATGCCGGGGGTTGAAACCCCCGGCTGAAGCAGAAAAGCCCCCTGAGGGGGCTGAGATGGAGTTAGGACATTTTTAGGAGCGCCCTTCAGGGCGCTTTTTCTGATTGGGCCGGGGGATTTATCCCCCGGCTCCGTTTCCGGCGATCGCCTTGGCCGGAATCAGCCCGGTGGCGGCGGCGGAGACGATGTTGCCGGCGACGCCGGGGCCGTCGCCGGCTACGTAGAGGCCCTGAATGCGGGTTTCGAGGGTGTCGTCGGTTTTGACCTGGGTGGCGAAGAATTTGATCTCGGGGGCGTAGAGCAGGGTTTCGTCGTTGGAGACCCCCGGCACCACGTGGTTGAGCTTGTTGAGGCCCTCGATGATATTGGTCAGAATCCGGTCCGGCAGGGCCATGGCGATGTCGCCGCAGACCACGTCGGTGAAGGTGGGTTCGATATAGCCCTTGCGAATGCGGTTCCAGGTGGATCGTCGGCCCCGTTTGAGGTCCCCGAACCGCTGAAGGATCGGCTTGCGGCCACCGATCAGGGAGGCCAGGTTGCCGATGGCCTCGCCGTAGGCCTGGTTGTCGGTGACCGGTTCGGTGAGGATCACCTTCGACAGAAAGGCGAAGTTGCTGTTTTCCGATTTCTTGTCGCGATAGGCGTGGCCGTTGACGCAGACGAAGGTGCTGTAGTTCTCCTGGGCCACGTATCCGCCGTAGTTGGTGCAGAAGGTCCGGGTCTGGTCGTCGTATTTCTGGGTCTGAATAAAAAAGGTGGGGTCGTAGATCACCTCGCAGAGATCCTGAAGGATGTCATTGTGAACCTCCACACGCACCCCTACCTCGATTCCCCGATGGGTCAACCCCAGCCCGTATTTCTGGGCCATCCTTCCCATCCAGTCGGCCCCCACCCGCCCCGGGGCTAAAATGACTTGGGGGGCCAGGTATCGCCCGGCCTCGGTGGTCACCCCCCGCACCGCGTCCGCTTCCACGATCAGGTCGGTCACCTCCTCGCCGGTGCGAAAGGTCACCCCTTTTCCCTGAATCGCATCGGCCATGCCCGCGATGTAGCCGGGCAGGGAATCGCTGCCCAGGTGTTTTTGTTTGATCAGCAGCAGGTCGATCCCGTATCTCTTGGCGTTCTTGCGGTATTCCCGGGCCGCTTTCATATCGGTCGGATAGACCGGGCCGTCCATCCCGAATTGGTCGAAAATGGTTTCGGTTTCATCGATCAGGGCCTGGGCCCGGGACCGGGGCATGAACTGGGTCAGGTCGGTCTTGCCGAGCTTGGGAATGTAATTGAGCTTGCCGTCCGAGAAGAGGCCGGCGCCGCCGATTCCGCAGAGGATGTTGCAGGGGATGCAGGCGATGCATTTTTTTGTTTCGCTGATGGGGCAGCGCCGCTTAAGCGACGGTTTGCCTTTTTCAAGCAGCAGCACCCGCTTGTTCGAGTGCTCGCACAGGTAATACGCGGCGAACAGCCCGGCCGGGCCGCCCCCCACGATGATCGCATCATAGGTTCCGCCGGTGGCGGCGGGATGGGTTTCGGGCATAACAGCTCCTGAATAGGGGGGATTCCCCTGCATGGTTCCACAAAATAAGCGTCGGTAAAATGGGTCTGTGGCGCGACAGACCGGGGACCGCAGGGAATACCCATACCACAGGTTGGGGCTCAAGAATACCCCGAAAAACCTGCCGATCA
>JBKHDE010000110.1:0-14364 GCA_046541495.1 Desulfococcaceae bacterium | reverse complement strand
ATAGTAACCACCCGAGAATATGCCTTCAAAAACAACAGCAAGGCTTTGTTTGATGAAAAAAAGGTATTCATCTGTCCTTTTTCCAAAGACCAGATTAAATGTTTCATAGATAATTGGTACAACTTTGTAGCCACACATCGGAGGTTGCCTATAATCGAAGCAAGAAGTCGGGCTGAACTCCTGAAGCATGCAATACTTAATAGTACACGCCTTCGTGAACTTGCGAAACGGCCGCTCATTTTGACACTGATGGCTATTATTCATGCATGGCGCGGAGGGAGTCTGTCGGAAAAAAGAGAAGAACTTTATGCCGATGCGGTGGATCTGCTGCTGGACTGGTGGGAAAGCGGAAAAGTGAGAAAAGATTCGGCGAGGAAAATTATCGGTATTGAGCCGGGGATTGCTGAAATTCTGAAGACCGAACGGTCTCAGGTCCGAGCGAAACTGAGTGAATTGGCCTATGAAGCTCATCTACGTCAAGAAAAACTTCAGGGAACCGCTGATATTCCTGAGAAAGACCTGGTGTATGGACTGCTCGAACTCAGCAGCGAAAAACAAGCCATTGATCCGAGAAAGCTGATTCAATTCCTTGAGCAGCGCGCGGGATTGCTGATTCAAAAGACAGGAAAAATTTACACCTTTCCCCACCGGACCTTTCAGGAATATCTGGCTGCCTGCCATCTGACCGAACTGGATTACCCATATCAAGTTGCCGATTTGACCAGAGATGACCCGGACCGGTGGCGTGAAGTGGTGCTGCTGGCGGGCGCAAAAGCCGCCGGCGGCAGTTCATCCGGCGTCTGGCATTTGGCCGATGCACTTTGCTTCGAGAACCCCGAAAAAGAAACCATCTCTATGCCGGATTTCTGGGGTGGGCTTTTGGCCGGGCAGGCATTGGTCGAGACCGCCAATTTGGACAAAGTGAACCCGAGGCATCAATCCAAGCTGGAAAGAATACGCCAGTGGCAGGTTAAAATTGTAGTAGGCGATGAGCTTCCAGCCATAGAAAGAGCAATGGCGGGGCGGAATCTTGCCGTTATGGATGACCCGAGAAAATCGGTAACGACGTTGGAGCACATGGCATTCTGCCTGGTTCCAGGCGGGCCGTTTCATATGGGAAGTGATAAAAATGTTCGCGAAAAACCACCCGGCCTGAACAAGCATCTCAACTACGATTACTGGATATCCCGCTATCCGATCACCAACGCTCAGTTTGAGGAATTCGTAAAGGCGGGGGGGTATACCGAGAGGCGGTTTTGGCGGGTTGCGGAAAAGGCGGGATTTTGGAAAGAATCCGGCTTTAAAGGAAGGTATGATAATGATTATCGAACCCGTCCGAATGAGTACCGTTCGCCATTCCATTTGCCCAATCACCCGGTGGTTGGCATTGCCCTGTACGAAGCTCTCGCTTTCACCGAATGGCTGACAGAGATTTGGGAGAAAAATGAAATGATCAGCAAAAAATGGCGAATTCGCCTACCTTCGGAAGCCGAGTGGGAGAAAGCGGCCCGGGGTGGTCTGGAAATCCCCGAACCGATGGTGATCGGGGCCGCTTGTGAAAACCATTGGGACCAAAAGGCGGTTTGTATATCCAATACTGAGCCGGAACGGGAATATCCCTGGGGAAATCGGATTGACAAAGAAAAAGCAAACTACGATGATACCGGCATCGGCTCCACGAGTGCTGTCGGATGTTTTTCAGCCGGTGAGAGCCGATATGGATGCTTAGATATGGCAGGAAATGTGTGGGATTGGACGCGAAGTCTGTGGGGAAAGAGTTTTTCGAGGCCAGAATTTAAATACCCTTATGTGCCATCTCCAGAAAGAGAAGACGAATTCGCTGATAATGAGATTAAGCGCGTGTTGCGGGGCGGCGCGTTCTACAACACCTCGGACGACCTCCGGTGCGCGTCCCGCAACAACGACGATCCGGACAGCCGGTTCGACCGTTTCGGTTTTCGGTGTGTGTGCGCTCCCAATTAACCTCTGGATTCTGGGTACTCTGGTCTCTGGTACTCTGAATAATCTGTTTTTCTGAAACGAGCGAGCGAAGCGAGCGAGGGCGCTAGAAAATTTCAGGATAAATCCATGAGCGAAATGTATGAATCCATCCATGACTGGCACAACATCCTCATGGCCTATTCCGCGGCCGCCGCCGGCAAGCGGGGCAAGATCGCCGCGGCCCGGTTCGAGTACCGGCTGGAAGACAACCTGATCACCCTTCAAAACGACCTCAGAGAGAAAACCTACCAGCCCGGCCCTTACGAAAGCTTCTACATCCACGACCCCAAGAAACGCCTCATTTCCGCCGCGCCCTTTCGGGACCGGGTGGTTCACCATGCCCTCTGCAATGAGATCGAACCGATATTCGAGAAAAGCTTCATCCACGACAGCTACGCCAACCGCATCGGCAAAGGCACCCATCGGGCCATCGACCGGGCCCAGTGGTTTTCCCGCCGGTTCAAATACGTGCTGCCCTGCGATGTGCGCCAGTATTTCCCCTCCATCGATCACCAGATCCTGCGGAAGATTCTATCCCGCAAAATCAAAGACCCGGATACCCTGGGGCTCATCGACCGCATCCTGAACAGCGGCATCGGGGTGCTCAAAGAATCTTACGACATGGTCTATTTCCCCGGTGACGATCTGTTCGCCATCAACCGGCCCCGGGGCCTGCCCATCGGCAACCTGACCAGCCAGTTCTGGGCGAACTGCTATCTCGACCGGTTCGACCATTTCGTCAAGCGGGAACTCCAATGCAAGGGATACGTCCGGTATGTGGACGACATGCTGCTTTTCGGAGACGACAAAAAACAAAAACCTTTGACTTTCTCTCCTGGCTTCTGGCAAAAACAGAAAAGTTTCCCAAAAGCCAGCGGTTTGTGGTCACCAAACGGCTGATGGATGCCGCCCTCGACTTTCAGGAGTCGATCATCGAAGCCAATTCCCTGATGGGCAAGGCCAGATGGCATCGGCTCGAACTGGCGGACGCGGCCCTGGACAAAGTGCGGATGTATCTGCGCCTTTCCTTCAAATGGAAATGGCTCTCCGAGGCCCAGTACCATCACGCATCCGCTTCGGTGACCGAAATCGGCAAACTGCTCGGCGGTTGGAAAAAAGCGACCCGGCAATAAGCGGCCCTCGCGGCCGCCCATTGCGGGGGCGGATCGGCAGCGCCCGCGTGTTGCGGGGCGGCGCGTACAACAACAACTCGGACAACCTCCGGTGCGCGTACCGCAACAGGAACAATCCGAACAACCGGAACGACAATATCGGTTTTCGGTGTGTGTGCGCTCACAATTTTTCAGGACTCCGGAAATGGCATTCGGCCACGGCTCGATGCCCGAGGTTAAAAATTGGCGCGATCCGTTCCCGGCTGCGTCTTGACCCCAAGACCAGGCAAATAGGCTCGGCCCGCCTCCTGCTTCGGCATTTGCCGCGGCTGAGGCGGGCATCAGCCGCTTCTACTTCAAAAATGCCCGCAATGAATCAGCAAATCCCAAAGGAGATGATATGGAACCAATCACCGTAATCCTATCCGCCATCGTGGGCGGCGCCGCAGCCGCCGGCAAGGACATCGGCGGCAAAGTCGTCAAAGACACCTACGCGGGCATCAAATCTCTCATCGCCGCCAAATTCACCCACCAGCCCGAGGCCCAAAAAACCTTCCGGCAGATCGAACAGAACCCCGAAGACAAAACCGAACGGCAAAACCTCGCCAGCCAGCTCAAGACCATCGACGCCGAAAACGACCAAGAACTCCTGACCCTGGCCAAATCCCTGCTCACCGAACTGGGCCGCCAGGGTCTTCTTAAAACCCCCGATTACCAGGCCGTTCTCTCGGGCTCCGGCGCCATTGCCCAAGGTCCCGACGCCACCGCGGCCGGTCAGGGCGCACACATTTCCAAAGGCGGCATTCACGCCAAAACCATCAAAGCCGACCACGTGGTGGACGGCGTCCTCATGGAAGGCGGCGACGCCGAAACCGCCGACAGCCTTCTCAATTTGGCCAAAGGACTCCAAACCGGCGGCATCCACGCAGACGACATTCAAGCCAAAACAATTGTCACCGGCCTCCACTACATCCACGATCCCAAGACCGCCACCCCCGAAGACCTGCACAAAGAGGTCGCGGAACTCGAAAACCAGATTCGGCAAGTGATCAAAACCGGCGAAATCACCGACATCGGTGACGCCGAAGACCTGGAAGAAGCCGCGGCGGA
Organism: Desulfococcaceae bacterium; assembly: GCA_046541495.1. Classification (GTDB taxonomy): domain Bacteria; phylum Desulfobacterota; class Desulfobacteria; order Desulfobacterales; family Desulfococcaceae; genus JAABSQ01. The sequence continues at coordinate 10,141 of JBKHDE010000110.1, read as the reverse complement.
GGCCAAAAAAGAACTGGCCCGACCTCAACCCCGGGGCAGCAAAATCATCCGCCGCCTCAAAACCGTCACCGACATCCTCACCCAATCCGCCGAAACCGCCAAAGCCGCCGGAAACCTTCAGACCCAGGCCATCAAACTGGCCCCCACGGCGGCGTTGATTTACAGCATCGCGGCCGGGCTTTTTGGCGCGTAAACAGGGGCTGGGTCTCGAAGGAAAGGCTTGCAATTGCGCCGGGATTCATTCCCTTCATTTTCTGGGAACCGGCGATCAAGCACGGCAGACGGATCGCCGTCGCCACATTCACCGGGATAGCGGCATGGCTTCTCCTACGATTTCCGACCTGAACCCCGCCCGACCTTGCTTTCTCATTTCCAAATCGCTACCTTTAAAATGGAAAATTTACCACCGTCTATGGAAGGGCATAAACCGGAAGCCGATCGAAATCCGGACACAGCATTCCGGCAAATTAAACCGTGCATCACCTGAGGATTCAAACCAACAGGAAACCCCATGAACCCAGTCCCTCTCTCCGACATCGCCCGACTCGTCCTGGAAAAACGCTATCTCGCCCGCAACTACCGCGGCGAAATTCTCGAGACCCCCGAAGACCTGTTCCGCCGGGTCGCCCGGGCCGTGGCCGAGGCGGACCGGCTGTTCGAGGCCCAGGCGGCGGTCTCGGCCACCGCCGAGGAGTTCGAGGCGGCCATCGCCTCCCTCTCCTTCATGCCCAACTCGCCCTGTCTGATGCATGCCGGGCGGCCCCTGGGGCAGCTCGCCGCCTGTTTCGTGCTGCCGGTGGAGGACAACCTCGAAGCGATTTTCCAGACCCTCAAAGACACCGCCCTGATTCATCAGACCGGGGGCGGCACCGGGTTCTCCTTCAGCAAACTTCGCCCCCGGGGCGACACCATCTTTCCGGCCTCCGGGGTGGCCGGCGGGCCCCTCTCCTTCATTCAGCTCTTCGACAACGCCACCTATTTGATCGACCGCCACCGGGTCCGGCCCGGGGCCAACATGGGGGTGCTCCCGGTCAACCATCCGGACATCGAGGAGTTCATCCGGTCCAAGGAAACCGCCGGGATTCTGCGCAACTTCAACATCTCGGTGGCCATCGACGACGAGTTCATCCGGTGCCTCAAAAACGGAGCGGATTATCCCCTGCTCCACCCCAGAACCGGGGTGGCGGTCGGCCGGAAAGATCCCTCGGCCATTCTGGACCGGATCGTGGAAAGCGCCTGGCGCTCCGGCGATCCCGGCCTCTTGTTTCTGGACCGCATCAACCAGGCCAACCCGACCCCCCGGTTCGGCCGTCTCGAAGCCACCAATCCCTGCGGGGAGCAGCCGCTGCTGCCGTATGAATCCTGCACCCTCGGGTCCATCAATCTCACCAAAATCATTCGGGACGGCGACATCGACCTCACGGAGCTGGCCCGGCTGGCAAAGCTCGCCGTCCACTTTCTCGACAACGTCATCGAAATCAACCGATACCCGCTCCGCCAGGTGGAGGAGTGGAGCCGCACCAACCGCAAGATCGGACTGGGGGTGATGGGATTCGCCGACCTGCTTATTCTGCTGGGGGTTCCCTACCAGAGCGAGCGCGCCGCCGGACTGGCCGAACGGATCATGGCCTGCATTCAAGGCGCCGCCGAGGAGGCCTCGGCCGAGCTGGCCGAGCGACGGGGGAATTTCCCGGCTTTCGAACACTCCATTTTCCCTGGAAAAGGGATTCGAAAACGGCGCAACGCCACCCTGACCACCGTGGCCCCCACCGGCACCATCAGCCTCATCGCCGGGGTCAGCAGCGGCATCGAACCGGTCTTCTGTTTTGAAACCGAACGCCGGGTGGTGGACACCATCTTCAAGGAAGTCCATCCCATTTACGATCGCTTTCGCCGGGAGGGAAAGCCGATTCCGAAAGACATCTTTCAGTCCGCCTGGGACATCGACCCGGAATGGCACCTGGAGATCCAGGCGGTGTTCCAGAAATTCACCGACAACGCCGTCTCCAAAACCGTCAACGTCCCCCAGTCCGCCACCCCGGAGGACATCCGGACACTCTTCATGCGGGCCGTCGAACTGGAGGTCAAAGGCATCACCGTCTACCGGGATCAGTCCATCGAAAACCAGATATTGTCGGCGTGTTCGGTCAAAAGAGAGGAATGCAGTTGAGGTAAAAAAAGGGCGGCGACCCCCGAAGGGAGCCGCCGCCCCATTATTTTTATCCCGCATGAAAAGCGGGAGAGAAATTACGCCACTTCTTCAAATTCCGCATCCACCACATCTTCATCCGAAGACTCGCGTCTCTGATGACCCTGTCCGGGTCCGCCGGCCTGGCCGCCCCGAGTCGGATCGGCCGGACCGCCCGGGCCGAAGCCCTGGTCGAATCCTTCAAACGGGCCGCCCTGCCGGGCGCCGGCTTCGGGACCCTGGGCTCCGCCGGCCTGGCCGTACATGGCCTGGGCCAGTTTGTGGGAGGCCTGCGTCAGCCCCTCGGTCAGCCGTTTGATTTCGCCGACGTCGTCGCCGTCTTTGGCCTTCTTGAGATCGGCCATGGCCGTTTCCACCTCGGACCGGGACCCGGCGTCCAGCTTGTCGCCGTGTTCGGCCAGGGTCTTTTCGGTCTGATGGATCAGGGCGTCCGCGGTGTTGCGGGCCTCCACCAGCTCTTTTTTGCGCTTGTCTTCATCGGCATGCATTTCCGCATCCCGCACCAGCCGGTCGATCTCTTCCTGAGTCAGGCCGCTGGAGGCGGTGATCCGAATCGACTGCTCCTTGCCGGTGGCCTTGTCCTTGGCCGAGACGTTCACGATGCCGTTGGCGTCGATGTCGAAGGTGACCTCGATCTGCGGCATGCCCCGGGGCGCCGGCGGAATGCCCACCAGCTCGAACCGGCCCAGGGACTTGTTGCCCGAGGCCATTTCGCGCTCCCCTTGAAGCACATGGACCGTTACCGCGGTCTGGTTGTCTTCGGCCGTGGAGAAGACCTCGCTCTTGCGGGTCGGAATGGTCGTGTTCTTGTCGATCAGTCGGGTCATGACGCCGCCCAGGGTTTCGATTCCCAGCGAGAGCGGGGTCACGTCGAGCAGGAGCACGTCCTTGACGTCGCCCTTGAGCACGCCCGCCTGAATGCCGGCCCCGATGGCGACCACCTCGTCCGGGTTGACGCCCTTGCTCGGGGTCTTGCCGAAGATTTTCTGCACCCGTTCCTGAACCGCGGGCATTCGGGTCATACCGCCGACCAGGATGACATCCTGAATGTCGGCAGCGGATACGCCCGCATCCTTCATGGCGGTCTTGCAGGGGCCGTCCAGCCGGTTCAGCAGGTCGGCCACCAGGCCTTCGAGTTTGGCCCGGGTCAGCCGCACGTTGAGGTGCTTGGGCCCGGAAGCGTCCGCCGTGATAAAGGGCAGATTGACGTCGGTCTCCATGGAAGAGGAGAGCTCCATCTTGGCCTTTTCCGCCGCTTCCTTGAGCCGCTGCAGAGCCATCTTGTCGTTGCGCAGATCGATGCCCTGGTCCTTGCGGAATTCGTCGGCCAGGTAGTCGATGATCAGCAGGTCGAAGTCTTCGCCGCCCAGATGGGTGTCGCCGTGGGACGCCTTGACCTCGAAGACCCCCTCGCCGATCTCCAGGATGGAGATGTCGAAGGTGCCGCCGCCCAGGTCGAAGACCGCGATCACGCCCTCTTTTTTCTTGTCCATGCCGTAGGCCAGAGAGGCCGCGGTCGGCTCGTTGATGATCCGCTGCACGTTGAGGCCGGCGATCTTTCCGGCGTCTTTGGTGGCCTGGCGCTGGCTGTCGTCGAAGTAGGCCGGCACCGTGATCACCGCGTCGGTGACCTTTTCGCCCAGGTATTCCTCGGCCGTCTTCTTGAGATGGGCCAGGATAAAGGACGAAATCTCCGCCGGGCTGTATGGCTTCTCCTTCAGCTTGATGCGGAGGTCGCCGTTGGACGCCCGTTCAATCTTATAGGGCAGCACCTTGAGGTCCTTTTGCACCTCCGGCGAATCGAACTTGCGGCCGATCAGCCGTTTGACGCCGAAGACGGTGTTTTCCGGGTTGGTGACGGCCTGTCGCTTGGCGACCTGACCCACCAGACGTTCGCCGTTGCCGGCCATGGCCACCATGGACGGGGTGGTGCGCCCGCCTTCGGGATTGGTGATGACCTTGGCTTCTCCGCCTTCCATGACCGAGACGCATGAATTGGTGGTTCCGAGGTCGATTCCTATAATTCTACTCATAATGTGTCCTCCTGTGAATGGCGGTTCACATCGCTTCAAAAAAAATCCGCCATGCGAACTGCCGATCCCATTGTTTTGTAAATAACTGTTTTCAAAAGTTTTAATTTTTCTTTATGTGTGTAAAAATAATCCGAATTCAGGGGATGTCAAGACCGGAAATCAGTTTTTGGCATGTTTTTTGTAAAGCACTTTATTTTTGCTACTTTTCATTCCATCCTGTCGTGGATTATGATACGATCCAGGATCACGGCGGAAGCGGGTGGGATCGATCCTGCTTCAGAAAGGCGGGCATGGAACCGAACTGTTTCGGGCGAACCCCCGGCCGAGAAAAGCCCGGCGGAAAAACCCGATAAAAAAGGACCTCGAAATCCGGATGGAAGACCCGGCGAAAAATTCGAAAGCGGATCAGGCCGAAAACAAGATTCGACAACTCAACCGCATACTGGCGGCGGTGCGGCGGGTGAATCAGCTGATCCTGCGGGAGTCTGAGCGGAGCGCTCTTCTGACCGGCGTCTGCCGCACCTTGACTGAAATCCGCGGGTTTTCGGGGACCTGGATCGCCCTGATCGATGAAACCCGCCGGTTGATCGATTATGCCGAGGCGGGCATGGGTGAGGAGTTCGAGAAGGTGTTCAAACATCTGAAACAGGGGCGGCTCACCCCCTGCTGTCAAATGGCCCTGGCCGATCCCGGGGTCTTCGCGGCGGAAACGCCTTCCGAGATCTGCAACCCCTGCCCCTACCGGGAAAACGGTTCGGTCGGCGGTATCCTGGCCGCTCGAATGGCCTACGGCGGGGACCTCTTCGGGGTGATCGCGGCGGCGATTCCCCGGGGGTTCGAGGTCGACCGGGAGCTGTTCCGGGAGGTGGCCGACGATCTGGCGTTCGGTCTGTATACCCGAAAACAGGAGGCGGCCCGGCGACAGGCCCAGGCGGAAAAACAGCGGCTGGCGCGCCGGCTTCGCCAGTCCCAGAAGATGGAGGCCATCGGCACCCTGGCCGGCGGGATCGCCCACGACTTCAACAACATCCTCGGGGTGATCATCGGCAACGGCGAGTTGATGCGGCTGGAGATTCCCGAAGACAGCCTGGTGCGGGATGATCTTGATGAGCTGCTTCAGGCCGGATACCGGGCCCGGCGATTGGTGGCCCAGATTCTGACCTTCAGCCGCCGGTCGAAACAGGAGAAAACGCCGGTGCGAATGGCCGACGTGATCGAGGAGGCCGTCGACTTTTTGCGCGCCTCCATACCCGCCACCATCGAGATTCGTGAAGATCTCGAATGCGACGGTGCCGTGGTTCTGGCGGACCCCACCCAGGTTCACCAGGTGCTGATGAACCTTTGCACCAACGCGGTCCAGGCCATGGCCGACAACGGCCTGCTGGAGATTTTGCTGGACCGGGCCGATCCGGCTCCGGAGATGCTTCCCGTCGGCGCCCCTTCCCGTTCGGGTTCCTGGATTCGACTTCGTGTGCGGGACACCGGGTCCGGCATGAAACCGGCGGTGCTGGACCGGATTTTCGAACCCTACTTTACCACCAAAACCGCCGATGAAGGGACCGGACTGGGGCTGGCGGTGGTCAACGGCATCGTCAAATCCCATGATGCGCTGATCGCGGTTCACAGCCGACCCCAAGAAGGGACCTGTTTTTCAGTCTTCTTTCCGGAAATCGAAGCACCGGCGGCTCCGCCCACGGTTCGACCGGTCGAGCCGGAGGCGGGCGGCGACGAGCACATTCTGGTGGTGGACGATGAGGCGCCGGTGGCCCGGGTGGCGCAAAAACTTCTGGTTCGGGCCGGCTATCGGGTGACCATTGAAACGGGTGGACCCGCGGCCCTGGAGACCTTTCGCCGAAACGGCAATCGGTTCGATATGGTCATCACCGATCTGTTGATGCCCCGGATGACCGGCATCGACCTGGCCCGGGAGGTGAAGCGCATTCGGCCGGAGGTGCCGATCCTTCTGTGCACCGGTCATTACGGGCGAATCACCCCCGAGGAGCTGGCCGCGGCCGATATCGCCGACCTGATTCCCAAGCCGCTCGATACCCGAACCGCCTACCGGGTGATTCGAAAATGGCTCGATCACTCGAAAGAATAACCCCTTTTAGGAGTTCCTGAATGGCCAATGTCCTGATTATCGATGATGATCCGGCCACTTGCAAACTGCTGACCAAAATGGTGGAGCGGCTGGGCGGGCATACCGCCGCCGCGGCTCAAACCCTTCGGCTCGGGCTGGCGGCGGCCGAAGGCCGGGCCTTTGATGCGGTTTTTCTGGATGTGCGGCTGCCCGACGGCTGCGGCCTGGATCTGGTGGCGCGGTTCCGGGATCTGCCCTCACGGCCCGAGGTGGTCATCATCACCGGCTACGGGGATCAGGACGGCGCCGAAATGGCGGTCAAGAACGGGGCCTGGGACTACATCCAGAAACCCTTCTCTCCGGAAAAGATCCTGCTCACCCTCAACCGGGTCTTGCAGTACCGGGAAGACCTCAGGCAGACCCCGCAACCGGCCCGGGCCCTTCAAGCCGAGGGGCTGATCGGGTCGAGTTCTCAGATGCGGACCTGCCGGGATTTTCTGGCCCGGGCCGCCAATTCCGAGGCCAACACCCTGATCACCGGCGAAACCGGCACCGGCAAGGAGCTTTTCGCCCGAATCATCCATACCAACAGCGGACGGGCCGATAAGAGTTTCGTGGTGGTGGACTGCGCGGCCCTGCCCGAAACCCTGGTGGAAAGCGCCCTGTTCGGCCATGAGCGGGGGGCTTTCACCGGGGCCGACCGGTTTCGAATGGGGCTGATCGAACAGGCCCACGGCGGCATCCTGTTTCTGGATGAGATCGGGGAGCTTCCCCTGGCCATTCAGAAATCCTTTCTGCGGTTTCTTCAGGAACGCCGGTTTCGGCCGGTGGGCGGAAAAAAGGAGGTTCGAAGCGACTTCAGGCTCATCGCCGCCACCAACCGAAGCCTTTCGGAAATGGTGCACGAGCGCCGGTTTCGGGAAGACCTGCTGCATCGGCTTCGGGCCCTGACCTTTGAGATTCCGCCCCTGAGGGTCCGCAAATCGGACATCAAGGAGTTGGCCGTTCATTACATGTCGCTCATCTGCGATAAATATGAAGCCGAAACCAAAGGCTTTTCCCCTGATTTTTTCGAAGCCCTTCACGCCTACGACTGGCCCGGCAATGTTCGGGAGTTGATCAATACCCTGGAAGGGGTGTTCGCCGAAACCCGGTATGAACCGACCCTGTTTCCCCAGCATCTGCCCGAACGGATTCGGGTGCAGATGGTCCGCTCTTCGGTCCAGGAGGTGTGCGGCGACGCTTCGTTCGAAGCTTCGGAAACAGATCCCCACCGCCCGGCTTCCGCCGAAACGCCCCCCGCTTTCAAGGACTACCGCGACCGGGTGCTGGCCGAGGCGGAAACCGCCTACCTCAGAGATCTGATGGCCTATACGCAGGGCTCCATCAAGGAAGCCTGCCGAATCTCCGGCATGGGCCGAACCACCCTGTACAACCTGATGAAAAAATACAATATTTCTCGCATGGGCTGGTCCTGAAAGCCAGCCGAACGCAGGCGGTGATTCCATTCGCGGACAGGTGTTCCGAATAGTGAACATTCGTCCGCAATTTTGATCATCCCGGGTCCCACCAACCCCTTCCGAACCCCCCCATTTTTTTCAAGTTGCTGAATCGATGCCGTAATTCGGCCTCTGAATCAGTTGGCACGGTACTTGATATACTTATGAGCGGCAGAATGGAACCGGTATAACCGAATGTATACAGGCGTAGGCATTATGCCCGAGATAGGTTCTAAATACTACCTTTAACTTCAGGAGGCGGACGGTGAAGAATTTGAAATTATCGACAAAAATGGGCATCGGGTTCGGCATACTGCTGCTGATCGCGTTTATTCTGGGGGGCATGGCGATCTGGACCATGACCCGAATGGCGGTGGAATCGGGTGTGCTGTCCAATGAGTATGTTCCGGAAGTGAAAGTGGCCAATGAGATGGAGCGGTCTTCCCTGATGGCCATGTACAACATGCGGGGATATGCCTATACCCGGGAACAGCGGTTTCTGGAACAGGGAATGGCGTATCTTGAAGAGGTGAAGACCCGATTGGCCGCTGCCGAGGAACTGGCGGCAAAGTCTCCCCACCTGGTCAAGCTCAGAGAGGCGGTCAAGGTGGTGGAAGACAGAGTGGCGGAATATGAAAGACTGGCCGAACAGACCATTAAGAGAAACGGCGAAATCGATCGAATGCGGGAGCAGATGGATGTCTCGGCCGCCAACTTCATCTCCAGTTCAGAGAGTTTTCTGTCCGACCAGAACCGGCTCATGCAGGAGGAATTCGAATCGGCTGCGGCCGGTCCGGCGCAGCTCAATGAGCGGCTGCGAAAAAATATTCTGATAAACGACATCATCGATGCGGCCAATACCATTCGAGTGGGCAACTTCAAATCCCAGGCCACCCGCCAACCCGAGGTGATGCGGGAGGCCCTCAAGCTGTTTGCCGATATCGACGCCAAAATGGCCGACCTGAGCACCCTCACCCGGACAGACAGCCGCATCAAAATGCTGGCCGATGTTCGCACCGCCGCAGACAATTATAGAAAAGCGATGACCGATCTGCTGGGTGCATGGGAGGCCCTGGAGGATCTCAATGCGAGGCGGGTGACCGCGGGTGAAGGCGTTCTTGCCGAAGTCAAGGCGGTATCTGAAAAAGGCATCGAGGAGACCATGGCCATTGCGGACCAGGCCGAAGCCTCGTTGTCTCTATCTTCCAAGATCATGATCGCAGGTCTTATTCTGGCGCTGATCATCGGTTGCATCATTGCGGTGATCATCACCCGGGGGATCGTCAACCCGATGCTGAAGGGGGTGGATTTCGCCCGGCAGGTATCCGACGGCGATTTGACGGCCGATATCGACATCGACCAGAAGGACGAGGTCGGAATGCTGGCCGAGGCCCTGCGAGGAATGATCGCCCGGCTGCGGGACATCGTGCGGGACGTCAAGGCCGCCTCGGACAATGTCTCCTCCGGCAGCCAGGAGTTGAGCGCCAGTTCCGAAGAGATGTCCCAGGGCGCGTCGGAGCAGGCCGCCTCGGCAGAAGAGGTTTCCTCCTCTATGGAGCAGATGGCCTCCAACATTCGCCAGAACGCCGACAACGCCGCCGAAACCGAACGGATTGCGCTGAAGTCCGCTGAAAACGCCCAGGCCGGAGGAAAGGCGGTATCGGAGACGGTGGTGGCCATGAAAGACATCGCCGAGAAGATCTCCATTATCGAGGAGATCGCCCGGCAGACCGATCTCTTGGCCCTGAACGCGGCTATCGAGGCGGCCCGGGCCGGGGAACACGGCAGGGGTTTCGCGGTGGTGGCTTCGGAAGTCCGCAAGCTGGCCGAGCGGAGCCAGACGGCGGCGGGCGAAATCAGCAAGCTGTCGGTCTCCAGCGTGGCGGTGGCGGAACAGGCCGGGGAAATGCTGACCGGAATCCTGCCCGACATTCAACGGACCGCCGAACTGGTTCAGGAGATCAGCGCCGCCTGCAACGAACAGAACTCCGGAGCGGACCAGATCAACAAGGCGATTCAGCAGCTCGACAATGTGATTCAGCAGAACGCCTCGGTTTCCGAAGAGATGGCCTCCACCTCCGAGGGGCTGGCCTCTCAAGCCGAGCAGCTTCAGGCCTCCATCGACTTTTTCAAGATCAGCGGCAACGGTCGACGTCAGCTGGGCTACGGCGGCGGACGGTCCACCCGAACCATCGCCCCCGTTCAACAAAAAAAGAACGGCGGCCGTAGCGTCCGCCGCGAACGGGAGTACCGAAACGGCACCCTGGAGGTCCCCCCCAATCAGGTCATTCAGATGGATGAACCCGATGCGGACTGGGAA
>JBKHDE010000109.1:0-14449 GCA_046541495.1 Desulfococcaceae bacterium | reverse complement strand
CGTCGGTTTATCTCAGCGCAACCTGGTGCAGACGTTTTCTTTCCGTCGGTCTCGGGTCGCGGCAAGGTAAACACCGTATGGGAATGACACACCGGCTATTACGGGTTTTCAGGATTGATGTGCCGTATATTCATCCAGCAGTCTGCGGATCATCTTCTGGTATTGGGTGTTGTATTTTTTTGCTTCCTTTTTAAAAAACTCGACACTGCTCTTGCTCAAAGCAATTGTCACCTTCACCGTCTCATCCTTCAGGGCGAGTTCCTCCGGCGAGGGCAGAAAATCTGAAACCACCTTTACATTTCCAATCGGTTCATCCGTGTACTTTATTCTCTCTTTCATAAATCTTCTTTCCTTTCCGCCAGTATCCGGCGCCGAAGATTCTGATTTTATGTAATCTATAGGTGAATCTTACGGTCATAATGCCGCCGGCGACTCTGCCGAGGCAATAGTACCGCTTTTCTATCCCGCTGTGATCCAGGTCTTCCAGAATCACACGTTTCTGATCCAGAAAGGCCAGTTGAGCCAAGGCAAATGAGACGCCGTGCTTGTCCTGATTTATCTGGTCCTTCGCAGAGTCCCATTCGAAGTCAGATTTCTGTTTCATATGGAATAATAAGGAAGGCAGCTCACAATGTCAATACAAATGAATGTATATTTATATGGCTTTTTAAGCCACGATCGAATGACGTTTTAACCGTCGTCCCGCATTGACAACTTTGCCCAAAGCACTCCCGTTTCGATCACTCCCCTATATCGGATGTGACGGAAAGGAGGATGAAGGCTAAAATGTTCTTGAACTGAACCGGCCTCGCAACGACGGGAAGCTTTGGGAATCTCAAGAACCAACCCCCTCCACATTCAAAACCCCCGCCCTCAAAAACACCACCCCCGCAGCAACAATCAACAACCCCCCGATCACCCACAACGCCGCCGTGAAATCCCCCGAGTAATCATAGACCATCCTCGCCAGAATCGGCGACACCGACGCCGGAATATTGGCTGAAAAGAGCCACCCATACACCTGACCCACATGTTCCTTCCCCCAGCTTCGGGCCGCCGAAGACACATACACCACCAGCACCCCGCCGTAATTGAACCCGGTCAGCACTGCAAACACCTGCAATCCGGTCGGCGAGGTCAGAATCCAGGGCCCGGCGATCAGGACCGCCGCCTGACAGAGCAGATTGGCCTGAACCGCTGTAGCCGAGCGGATGCGGTCAAACAAAATGCCCCAGGTAATCCGGCCGGCCGCATTGGCGACGCCGAAGAGGGAGATGGCCAGAATCCCGGCCTCCACGTTCTGACCGGGAAAAAGCTCTTTCAGGTTGGCGTTCACCGCGAATCCGGCAGCGAGACCGGTGAACATGGCAAAATACAGCATGCGGAAATTGGACCTGGGCAGGATGTCGGCGGTCTGAAGGGGGAGGGGCTTTTTCTGGTCCGGGTCTTCCGGATTGACCATGGTCGACCCGGCCAGGGTGACCAGGAGCATGAAGAGGATGCCGAAAACCCGAAAGGTATCGAAGGGAGTGAAGCCGTAGTCGGTCATGAGAAACCCGCCCACCTGGCTCACCATGGCGGCCCCGCCCCCGAACCCGGCCACGGCGATCCCGGTGACCAGCCCCTTGTGCTTGGGAAACCATTGCATGCAGACCGAAATCGGCACGATGTAGGCCATCCCCACCCCGATCCCGGCCAGAAGCCCGATCCCCAGCACCGTGAACCCGAAATACAGACCGCCCAGGCTCGCGAGCATCCATCCGCTCCCGAACAGAATGCCGCCGAGCATGGCGCACCTTTTCGGCCCCAGAAAGGGAAGCAGGGTGCCCGACAGCATCATGGTGCCCGGAAACACGAAATAGAAAAACGTGAACGGCGCCTGCACCGGGCCCTGCAAGAGGCCGGTCAGCTCCCGAATGGGCTGCACATAGACCGACCAGGAATAGGTCGCCCCCAGGCACATCTGCATCACCACCGCCGAAACGAGGATCAGGTAGGGTCTCATTCGAATTAGGGTCTCCTTTGAAAGGTTGCGGACAATTTAAAAGGCGCACCATAACGGGATCGAGCGAATTTGGCAAGCCGCTTGCGACGGCCTCAGCCGAGGCGGCGGACCGGAAGGGCGGTCGGATTTCCCTTGATCTTTTGCCGCTTTTGAGGGAAAGGGAAAAGGAGTCTATCTCCCAATCGAACTCAATTCTAAAGGAGACGCGAACCATGGACATTTCGGAACCCAAAATCACCCGGGACAAGATCCTGATTCTGGACGACGACCACTTCAACCCCGACAACGTCTGCATCGTCACCGGATGCGGCACCGGCATCGGCCGGGCCACGGCGGTGGCGGCCGCGGCCAACAAGATAACGGTGGTCGGGCTCGACATCAATGAGGAAGAGGGGAACAAGACCGTTGAAATGGCCGAGGAGATGGGCGGGAACATGGTCCTGGTCAAGACCGATCTGACCCGGGATGAGGACATCGAAAACGCGGTGGCCGAGGCGGCCAAACAGGGGAAGATCCGGTACATGGCCAATATCGCCGGGATTCAGCACATCGACCCCGTGGACAAATTCCCCATGGAAAAATACGACCTGATGCAGCGGATCATGCTCCGGGCGCCTTTTTACCTGTCCAAACTGGCCATTCCCCACATGAAACAGAATTCAGACGGATGCGGCATCATCGCCCACATGGCCTCGGTCCACGCCCACATCACTACCATGAAAAAGCCGGTCTACAACATCACCAAATTCGGGCTTCGGGCCCTGGCCCAGTCGATCTCCGCGGAAGGGGAGGGGAAGATTCGGTCTTTCACCATCTCCACCGGGTTCGTCAAAACCCCCCTGGCCCTCAACCAGATTCCGGCCCAGGCCGAACAGCGGGGGATCTCTCAGGAAGCGGTGGTGCGGGACGTAATGATGGGCGCCTCCCGGATCAAGGAAATGATGAGCCCGATCGAGGTCGGCAATCTCTTCGTTTTCGGCTTTTCCAGATTCTCCAACTACCTGGTGGGCGGGGACATGCTGTTCGACGGCGGAATGGTTCTGACCTACTAACAGGGCAGGGAATATACACCAGGATGACGGGGGGCGCCATGCCCCCCGGACCGCTTCCTGAAAGCTTCCCTCCTTACGGACCATCATTTCCCGCCAACCTTCCTGGCCCCAGGTAATCCATCAGCAGATTTCTCTCTTTTGAGTTGGGTTGGATTCGGTTTCGCCTTCGAAGTCGCGGGGGTCGCAGATCTCCGCGAAGGGGGGGAGGGGTGCCGGAAGCGCGCGGTTTTAAATAGAGGCTTGATACATTTATAAAAAACAGGTATGCTTTCTATATTCAAGGATCAAATTCAACAGCCGTTTCAGCCTGAAAATCAACCATTCTAAGATGGAGGTATCCGTGCCGATTGCAATTCAAGCCCTATTGGCGGCAACTCCGATCATTGTCGCCGCTGTCCTGCTCATAGGCCTTCAATGGTCTGCCCGGCGTGCCATGCCGGTGGTGTATCTCACTGCGGCAGCCATTGCCCTCTATTTTTGGGAAATGAGCCTTAATCGTGTGCTCGCTTCTTCTCTGCAGGGCATCATCGTTACCCTGTCTGTTTTGTGGATTATTTTCGGGGCGATCATGCTCCTCAATACCCTGCAGAATTCGGGGGCGATCACGACAATTCGTGCCGCTTTTACGGGTGTCAGCCCCGACCGGCGTGTCCAGGTACTCATCATCGCCTGGCTGTTCGGCTGTTTTATCGAGGGTGCCTCCGGCTTCGGCACCCCGGCTGCGATTGCCGCCCCTCTGCTGGTTGCCATCGGCTTTCCCGCACTTGCAGCGGTCATGGTCGGGATGATGATTCAATCCACCCCGGTCTCCTTTGGGGCTGTAGGCACGCCCATTCTTATCGGCGTAAAAGGAGGCCTTGACTATGTAAGTCTCGGTAAGGAACTGGCAGCCGAAGGTTCCAGCTGGGAAGCTTTCCTTCAACTTGTCACCACGGAGGTCGCGGTTGGCCACGCCATTGTGGGCACATTGATGCCGCTTCTGATGGTTCTGATGATGACCCGCTTTTTCGGTCGGGAAAAAAGCTGGGCAGAGGGCTTTTCGATGGCCCCCTTTGCCCTTTTTACCGGTCTTTGCTTTGCCGTTCCTTACGCCCTGACCGGCATTTTCTTAGGCCCCGAGTTTCCCTCCATCATCGGTGCCCTGGTGGGGCTTGCCATCGTGGTACCCGCAGCCAGATATGGTTTTCTGATTCCCAAAAAGAGCTGGGATTTCGCCCCCCAGGAGGAGTGGCCCGCAGACTGGTTCGGCACGATCAAGCCGAAAAAGCCGAGTGCCGACGAGAGAAATATTTCCCTGATGCTTGCATGGACACCTTATCTTCTGGTTGCCGCCATTCTGGTAGCCAGCCGGGTATTTGTTCCATTTAAAGCCTTTTTGCAGAGTGTCTCCTTCGGAGCAAGGAATATTCTGGGGGAAACCGAAGTAAACGCTTCCCTGGAACCGCTCTATCTGCCGGGCGGTATTTTGGTATTTGTCTGCCTGCTCACTTTCTTTCTCCATCGAATGAAACCGGCACAGCTCGCTCAAGCGGCGGCCAGTGCCGGTAAAACCCTTATCGGCGCCGGCTTTGTTCTGGTTTTTACGATCCCGATGGTCCGTATCCTGATCAACTCCGGCGTCAACGCCGCAGGGCTTGCCTCCATGCCGGTCGTCATGGCAAGCTTCGTTGCGGAGACCTTCGGCTCCGTTTATCCGCTGTTTGCTCCAACCGTTGGTGCATTAGGCGCATTTATCGCCGGTTCCAATACGGTGAGCAACATGATGCTCAGTCAGTTTCAGTTAGAGGTAGCCAATGCGCTCCGTGTATCCGGAGCTGTTTTTGTATCCCTCCAGGCAATCGGGGCCGCGGCAGGCAACATGATCGCCATCCACAATGTCGTCGCCGCTTCGGCAACCGTCGGCCTTCTCGGGCAGGAAGGCAAAACCCTTCGCAGGACCATTTTGCCGACGGTATACTATATCGTCGCGACCGGGGCTCTGGGCCTCATTGCGGTTTATGTACTGAAGGTTACCGACCCGCTGATGTAGTGTCCGAAATGGTGCGGAGACGGGGACATGCGGTTTGACGGCGGAATGTTCCGAGAAAGTTATTTCGTCTCCGACCGCTTCTCCTCCGGCAGACGCAACACCGTCACCGGAATCTTGCACCTCCGCACCACCCGGCGGGCGGTGTTGCCCATGAGGGCGTCGGCCATGAAGCCCCGGCCGTGAGAGCCCATGATCAGGAGGTCGTAGAGGCCGGTCTCGGTTTCGTAAAGGATCTCCTCCGGGGCCCGGCCGTCCCGGACCACCGTCTTTTCCACAATGAACGGACACTCCTTGTAGGCGGTCTTCATCTCTTCACAGAAATCCTCCAGGCGCACCCGGACCGCTTCCTGAAAGCTTTCGCCCTTTCGGGCCACGATCTCCTCCCACCGGTCCTGGCCCAGGTAGTCGACCAGCAGGCTTCGGCCGGTGGCGGTCATCTCCTCGACCACATGCAGCACGGTGATTTTGGCGTCGAATTTATTGGCCATGAACGCGGCATAGCCGAAGGCGTATTCGGCGTCTTCGGACAGGTCGGTGGCGAACAGTATACTTTTGATGACAGGCAGCATCGGGTTTCTCCTTTGGCTTGGGTTGGAAAATGATTCAGGGTTCGAGTATGAATACGATCAGTTCCTTGGGCCCGTGGACCCCGAAGGCGAGGGTCATTTCAATATCGGCGGTCTTGGACGGCCCGGAAATAAGCAGCGCATTGGTGGGCATCTTTTCCGACCAGGACATCCTTTCCATGGCCTCGGAAAATGTGGCGTAGATCTTGTCGGCCTCAAGCACCGCGATATGGATCGGCGGAATCAGGGACATCAGCCGGGGCTCCGCCGCATCCGGCCAAAGGATCAGGGCCCCGGTTTCGGCGATGCCGCCCCGGGTCGAGGTGATCCCGACGTCGGTATCGTGAAAGAGGGTGTCTTTGTAGTTTTCGATGGTGCCTTCGTAGGTGCGCAGGGCCGGGAGACCGCCGGATCCGGCGGACCAGGCCCGTTTTACCGCATCCCCCACCGGGGTGCCGGGGGCATGCAGCAGGGTCTTGAATCCCCGTTGCCGGGCCAGGGCCTTGAGGGCGTCGGTCCAGGCGTCGGCCTTGACCACGTGGACTTCGCTCCGGACCGCCTCCATTAATGTTTTCAGCTTTTCAACCTTTTCCGTCTGAGTCCATTCAGGCCGGGGCGGAAACTCGGGAGACGGGATATCAAATTCACCGGCCGCAACCGCCGGTCTCAGTTTGGCGAAGATGCGTTCTCTGGCGGTATCATTCATTTTCGACTCCTTCCGCTTTCACCCGTTCGTGAAGGCTGTGTCGGGCCAGGCGCGGTGCGGTGCGCACCCGGGTCCACTGCTTGAGCGGCCCGATTTTGGGGAATCGGTTTCCGAAGAGACCGCCCGCCTTGATGGCCAATTCGTTCAATTTGGGATACCGGTTGGCAAAGGCCCATGCCTTCCAGGCCAGGACCTCGGCCAGGTTCCACTTGTACCCGTGGCCGGAGACGGTCCCTTTGGGATCATAGCTCTCGTTGCGAAGCCGCCGGATCAATTCGGGGATCGGAATCTTGACCGGGCAGACCTCTTCGCAGGCGTTGCAGAGGCTCGACGCCGATATGATCCCGCCGGCCTTTTCCAGCCCCTCCATCTGGGGGGTCAGGATCTTGCCGATGGGGCCCGGATAGACAAAACCGTAGGCATGGCCCCCGATCCGGGTGTAGACCGGACAGTGGTTGAGGCAGGTGCCGCACCGAATGCACTGCAGGGTCTGACGAAGTTCGGGGTCGCCGAGAATGGCGGATCGGCCGTTGTCCAGGATGACCAGGTGGACCTCTTTGGGGCCGTCTTTTTCCCCCGGTTTTCTCGGGGTGGTGATCATGTTGAAGTAGGTGGTGATGATCTGGCCGGTGGCCGATCCGGTGAGCAGCCGCAGCAGGGGCGGCACGTCGGAGAGTTTTTCCACCACCTTTTCCAGCCCCATCACCGCCACATGCACCGGTGGTACGGTGGTACACATCCGGCCGTTGCCCTCATTCTCCACCAGACAGAGGGTGCCGGTTTCCGCCACCGCCATATTGACGCCGGACAGGCCGATGTCGGCGTGTTGAAATTTTTCCCGCAGGGTCTTTCGGGCCAGGGCGTTGAGCTCTTCGACCTTTTCGGTGTAGGGGGCCCCGGGAATCTTTTCATGAAAGAGGCGGGCGATCTGGTCCTTGTTCTTGTGCACCGCCGGCACGATGATGTGAGAGGGCGTCTCCCCGGCCAGCTGAATGATGTACTCGCCCAGGTCGGTCTCCATCACCTCCTTGCCGTGTTCCTCCAGGAATGCGTTGAGGTGCATCTCTTCGGAGACCATCGACTTGCCTTTGACCATCCGTTCGGCCTGGTGATCCTCCATGATCTTCAGGATAATGCGATTGGCCTCCTCGGTGGTTTCAGCCCAGTGGACCTGAATTCCGTTTTCGGTGCATTTCTTTTCCAGCTTTTCCAGCAGTTCGGGAAGTCTACTGAGGGCCCGCTGCCGAATCGCATTTCCGACCTCCCGAAGCCGTTCGGTTTCCTCCGGGTCGGCAAAGACCGCTTTTCGCTTCTGGTACAGGGTTCCCATGGCGAATTCGAAATTGGCCCGCAGTTGGGCGTCGGCCAGGGCGGTATCCACGTTTTTTTGAAAATCGAAAGTCTGCTCACCCATTGGTTCGCTCCCATAAAAATTCGGCGATGTGCTGGCCGCCGATCCCCACCTTGCCGCGCTCCATGGCGCCGGTGATGTTCATCAGACACCCGCAGTCGCCCGACAGCACGCGCTCGGCCCCGGTGCCGCGAATGTCGGCGACCTTGTCGGTCACCATGGCCGCGGAAATGGCCGGCTGCTTGACCGCGAAGGTGCCGCCGAATCCGCAGCATTCCCGCTCTTTTTCCAGCTCGGTGAGGGTGACGTTTTTGAGCTGCCGGACCAGGCTTTTGGAGTCTTCGGTGATCCCCATCTCCCGGGCCGCATGGCAGGAGGAGTGCCAGGTCACCTGAATCGGGTCGCCCCGGTCCTCCAGCCTCACCTTCAAAACATGGACCAGAAACTCGGTCAGCTCGAAAATGCGCTTTGAAAAGGCCTGAATCCGTTTCAGGTCCCGATCATGAGCGAACAGCATCGGGTAGTGGCGCTTCATCATGCCGGCGCAGGAGCCCGAGGGGACCACGATGGGGTAATCCTTGGTGAAGGTGTCGAACTGCTGCCGGGCCACGGCCCGGGCCTCGTCCGGAAATCCGGAATTGTAGGCGGGCTGTCCGCAGCAGGACTGGTTTTGGGGAAACACCACTCGAACTCCTTCCCGTTGAAGCAGCCGAATGGCGGCCATTCCGGCTTCGGGATAGACCGCGTCGATGAGGCAGGTGCCGAAGAAATAGACGGTGCTCGGCTTGTCGGGATACCGCTTGTCCATGTTGATCCTCTTTAGTATCGTTAATACCCCTTCCCCTACTTTTCGACACCGGAGTGAATTGGTAAATTTCTCCGGCGGGTGAAGCGGTTTTTCGTCCAATGGTATGACCACTCATAAAAGACAGAATTTTTATTGTCAAGAAAAAAATGCTTGATAAATTAAATAGTGAATGATATTCATATCCTATAGAAAGAGATTCTTTCAGGTTATTATCCTTTTGCTTCGGGGGGTTATTTTGATATTGGTCATACCAATATCAAAAAAAACACCCGTTCCTTGGTTCTTTCATTTACCTGCGAAGGAGATACGGCATGATCAGCCAGACATTGGCGAAAGCGTTTGCGGATATTCTCGGCCCGGACAACCTGATGACCGAAAAGGCCGACCTGGTCACCTATTCTTATGATGCGGCGGTGGTCGATTCGGTGCTGCCCGGCCTGATTGTCCGGCCCACCGACGGCGACGCCCTGAGCCGGGTGGTCAAGCTCTGCAACGACAACGGCCTGCCCATCACCGTGCGCGGGGCCGGCACCAACCTGAGCGGCGGCACCATCCCCATCCATGAAGGGGTGGTGATCCTCACCAACGGACTGAACAGAATCCTGGAGATCAATACCGAAGACATGTACGCAGTGGTTCAGCCCGGGGTGATCACCGCCAAGTTCGCGGCGGCGGTGGAGGCCGAAGGGCTTTTTTATCCGCCCGATCCGGGCAGCCAGGCGGTCTCGACCCTGGGGGGCAATGTGGCCGAAAACGCCGGTGGCCTGCGGGGCCTCAAATACGGGGTCACTTCCGATTATGTGATGGGGCTTCAGTTTTTCGACACCAACGGCGATCCGGTCAAGACCGGGTCCCGCACCGTCAAGTGCGCCACCGGATACAACCTGACCGGGCTGATGGTCGGCTCCGAAGGCACCCTGGGGGTCTTCAATGAAATCATCCTCAAGCTGATTCCGGCCCCGGCCCACCGCAAGGCCATGGTGGCGGTCTTCGATGAAATGGCCAAGGCTTCGGAGACCGTGGCCGCCATCATCGCCGACAAGATCATCCCGGCCACCCTGGAGTTCATGGACAACTTCACCATCCGGGCGGTGGAGGATTACAGCCGGGCCGGGCTCCCCACAGAGGCCGCGGCTCTGCTGCTGGTGGAGGTGGACGGCCATCCGGCCCAGGTGGAGGAAGACGCCCGGCGGGTGGAGGCCCTCTGCAAAAAATTGGGCGCCACCTCGGTGCGGGTGGCCGCCGACGATGCGGAGCGGGACAAGGTCTGGGCCGCCCGGCGAAGCGCCCTCAGCGCCCTGGCCAAGCTCAAGCCGACCCTGGTCTTGGAAGACGCCACCGTGCCCCGAAGCAAGATCCCTGAAATGGTCCGGGCCATGCAGGACATCGCCAAGGAATACGGCCTGGAGATCGGCACTTTCGGCCATGCCGGCGACGGCAACCTTCATCCGACCATCCTCACCGACAAGCGGAACAAAGAGGAATGGAAGCGGGTGGAGCAGGCCATATCGGCGATTTTCGAAAAGGCCCTGGCCATGGGCGGCACCCTCTCCGGAGAGCACGGCACCGGGATCGCAAAATCCTGCTTTCTGGAGAATGAAACCAGCAAAGCGACCCTGGTCTACTCCCGGCGCATCAAGTCGGCCCTGGACCCCAATAACATTCTCAATCCAGGAAAGATCATCGGAGGCTGACCATGGCGGATATCAAGGAACTGACCCGGCTGATGGGCGAACTCGAGGATCAGCTGGTCGTCTGCATGCGGTGCGGGATGTGCCAGTCGGTCTGCCCTTTGTATGAGCAGACCGGCCGGGAGGCGGATGTGGCCCGGGGCAAATTGGCCCTTTTGGACGGGCTGATGCAGGAGATGTTCGACGACCCTCGTGGAGTCTACGACCGGCTCAACAAGTGCCTGCTGTGCGGCTCCTGCGCCGCCAACTGCCCCAGCGGGGTGAATGTGCTGGAGATCTTCATGAAGGCCCGGGGGATTCTCACCGGCTACATGGGGCTGTCCCCGGCCAAGAAGGCGGTCCTGCGGGGGATGCTCTCCCATCCCGGCCTGTTCGATCGGGTGGCCGAGTGGGGGGCCAAGTTTCAAAAAGTGTTGTCCCGGCCGGTCAACGAGACCGTGGGCACCTCCTGCGCCCGGTTCATCTCCCCCCTGCTGAAGGAGCGCCATTTTCTGCCCCTGGCCGACAAGCCCTTTCACAAGAGAATCCCGGCCCTGGACACCCGGGACCGCAAGTCGGGTCCGCAGGTCGCCTTTTTCGTGGGCTGCCTTCTGGACAAGATCTTTCCCAATGCGGCCCAGGCGGTGGTGGATGTGCTGGTTCACCATCAGGTCGGCATTTTCATGCCGGCGGGGCAGGCCTGCTGCGGCATCCCGGCGGTCTCCTCCGGGGATCTTCAGACATTCAACCGCCTGATCCGACACAATCTCGAGCGGTTCGATAAGGGAGAATTCGATTACCTGGTCACCGCCTGCGCCACCTGCACCGCCACCATCAAAAAGGTCTGGCCCAACCTGGCGGCGCGGACCGATCCGGATCTGGCCGATCGGGTGAAAAAAATGGCGGATAAGACCATCGACATCAACGCCTATCTGGCCCGGGAAATCGGGGTGGCGCCGCCGGAAGCGGAGCCGTCGGAATCGGCGGTGCCGGTCACCTATCATGACCCCTGCCATCTCAAAAAATCCCTGGGGGTGGCCGCCGAGCCCCGCGCCCTGATCAAGGCCAACCCCGGATACCGGCTCAAGGAGATGAGCGCCTCGGACTGGTGCTGCGGCATGGGCGGCAGCTTCAATCTGCAGCACTACGACATTTCCGCCCAAATCGGAAAACAGAAACGGGACCATATCGTAGAGACCGGCTGTGAAGTGCTGGCCACCGGGTGCCCGGCCTGCATGCTCCAGATCTCCGACATGCTCTCCCGATCCGGAGACCGGATCACCATTCGGCATCCGATTGAAATCTATGCAGAGACATTGAGGTAGCTATGACCGTTCAGCTCAAGCCCATCAAACCCAAACGCGTCTCCGACCAGGTTTTTGAACAGCTTCGGGAACTGATTTTTCGAGGTGAGATCAAGCCGGGAGACAAGCTCATGCCGGAACGTGAGCTGTCCGAGGCCCTGAATGTGAGCCGCACCTCGGTGCGGGATGCGATCCGCAAACTGGTGGTGATGGGCTATCTTGAGCAGAAGCAGGGGCAGGGGACCTTCGTCCGCAGTCCCGAGGACATGGACAAGAGCCCCCTGGCCATGGCCATGGAGAGCCAGAACGCCAACCTGATCGATCTGCTCGAGGTGCGGATGGGGATGGAATGCAACGCCGCGGCCCTGGCGGCCCAGCGGGCCGACCCCGAAGACATTCGGCTGCTGGAGCGGTCTCTCGCCCAGATGCGCCAGGAGGTCAGCGGCGGCAAGCTGGGCAACGAGCCGGATGTCTCCTTTCATATGGCCATCACTTATGCCACCAAAAACCCGCTCCACGTCTATCTCATGAAGAACATGTTCGATGTTCTCTTCGTGGGCATCAAGGAATACCTGCGCCACCTCTACGAAGAACCCGGCAACATCCCCGAAATCCTCAAACAGCACACCGCCGTGGTGGAGGCCATCAAAAGCGGAAACCCCGAAACCGCCTACAAGGCGATGAAAAACCACATCACCTATGTGATGGATTTTTTTAAGGAGCGGGAGGGGAAGATTCATCTGTAGGAACTTTTTTGTTTCTCCATAGTCGAGGTGATTTGACATATACCTTTATGTGGATTATGATAGCTATTATTAACCATATAAGGGATATGTGCCATGAGAACCATTCAGATGACTCTTGATGACGATCTTGTTCAGGCGGTTGATCGCGTTTCGAAACAACTCCGCACGAGCCGTTCGGCTTTTACGAGAAAGGCGCTACGGGAAGCGCTGGCCCAGTATAACATTGATCAACTGGAACGTAAGCACCGGGAAGGCTATAAACGGCATCCGGTTGCTGCCGACGAGTTTTCCGTATGGGAGTCAGAACAGGCTTGGGGGGATGAATGAAGCGCGGGGAGGTCCGTTGGTACAAATTTCTTAACCCGGATAAAAAAAGACCCGTGCTGATCCTTACACGAAACTCCGTGATCGGATATCTCGGTGAAATAACCATTGCGCCCATTACAAGCACTATCCGTGATATTCCTTCAGAGGTTTTTCTTTCGAATGCAGATGGTATGCCTCGGGAGTGCGTTGTAAACTGTGACCATTTGCAAACTGTGGCAAAGGGGAAAATTGGGTCACTGATTACATTCCTTCCTCCGGTTAAAATGCTTGAGGTGGGGCGCTCAATACGTTTCGCCCTCGGTATTTAAGAACAAGCGGCTTCCTATATCTGAGTTCTCCCGACTTTACGGCTTACGCCGACTAAACTCACATTTTCCACATTTCAATGTAGCCCTCATACACAACCCCGACCCTCCATTTAAGGGTTTCCCCTTATTCCATTCCTTTCCCGTGTTTTCTACAGTGTACCCGACACACCATTGCAAACTGCAGAGGGGAGAATCCATGGAAGACATCAATATCGTTATCGGCGGAGCCGCCGGTGAAGGGGTTCAAACGGTCGGCGCGGTGCTGGCGGAGACCCTGATTTCACAAGGGTACGCGGTTTTTGCCTGGCAGGAATTCGAATCCCGCATTCGGGGCGGACAGAACAGCTATTCGCTTCGCATCGGCGAATCCGTTCGAAACGCCCCTCTGATGCAGGCGGACATTCTGCTGACCTTAAACGACGGCGCATCCGAAAAATACCACGACCGGCTCAAGGAGGACGGGGTGCTGATCGGTCCGTCGGGCAAAATGGACCCGGCCATCGTCATTTCCTTTGCCGATCTGGCCAAAGAACGACTGGAGAGCGGCCTCTACGCCAATACCATTGCGGTGGGGGCGATCATCGGCACCCTCGACATTCCGTTGGAAACCCTGTTTCGAGTGCTGCTTCCCCGGTTTGAAAAAAAAGGGGAAAAGGTCGTCTCCAAAAATCGCGAAGCCGCGGAAATCGGCTTTCGGATGGCCGAGGAAAAATGCCGGGACATCTGCCCCTGGCGGTTGCCCGAACGGGAAGAGCGGTATCACCTGATCGACGGCCATGAGGCGGCGGCACTGGGCGCGGTCCAGGCCGGATGCCGGTTTATGGCCGGCTACCCCATGAGCCCGGCCACCAATCTCCTCACCTTTCTGGCCAAAGAGGACGAGCGGTTCGGAGTCTTTGTGGAGCAGGCCGAGGATGAAATCGCGGCCGTGAACATGGCCATCGGCGCGTCGTTCGCCGGGGTTCGGGCGATGACCGCCAGCTCCGGAGGCGGGTTCGCCCTGATGGTGGAGGCGATCAGCCTGGCCGGCATGATCGAGACGCCGCTGGTGATCGTATTGGCCCAGCGGCCCGGCCCGGCCACCGGACTGCCCACCCGGACCGCCCAGGGAGACCTGCTGTTCGCCATTCACAGCGGCCACGGCGAATTCCCCAAGGCGGTCCTGGCCCCGGCCGATCCCAAGGATGCCTTCCATCAAATGGTATTCGCCTTCAATCTCGCCGACCAGTATCAGATTCCGGTGATCGTCCTCACTGATCAGTTTCTGGCCGATTCGGCCTTTTCCATCGCCGATTTCGAGGTAAACGGGTCGGCTCCCGAATACTACCTGGCCGACCCCGCCGATATTCAGGAATACCGCCGTTACCGAATCACCGAAAACGGCGTGTCCCCCCGGCTCTATCCGGGCCAGAGCCGTCATCTGGTGGGTGCGGACAGCGATGAGCATGATGAATTCGGCCATATCACCGAAGATCTCGAAGGAATCGCCCTGGACATGAACCGCAAACGGCTGAGAAAGGTTCACGGGCTGCAAAAAGAGATTCCGCCCCCGGTGGAATACCGCCTCCAATCGGCCA
>JBKHDE010000108.1:0-14746 GCA_046541495.1 Desulfococcaceae bacterium | reverse complement strand
CCCGACATGATTCACAATCAGGTGCAGCGGATCATTGGAGTGGTTTCGGGAGTGGATTCGCCCGACGAGGCATTCAAGGAAAACTTCGATAAAAAGCGGGCCATCGGCATCGTCTTTTCAGGAGGGCCGGCGCCGGGCGGACATAATGTCATTGCAGGCATTTTTGACGCCGCCAAAAATGCCAATCCGGAATCCAAAATATACGGTTTTCTCATGGGACCGGACGGCATCATCGAAAACGAGGCCGTTGAACTGACCAAGGATCGGGTGGATCGATACCGCAACCTGGGCGGTTTCACGATGATCAAGACCGGCCGAACCAAAATCGACACCGCCGAAAAGATGGCCCTGTCCCGGGCGACCTGCAAGGAACTGGGGCTGGATGCGCTGGTGGTGGTGGGGGGTGACGATTCCAATACCAATGCCGCTTTTCTGGCCCAGGAGATGTATGCGGACGGGGTGCAGGTAATCGGTGTTCCCAAAACCATCGACGGCGACATTCAGGTGAAGGATACTCAGGGCCATCTTCTGTGCGCCATGTCCTTCGGATTCCATTCGGCGGCACGGGCCTTTTCCGCCGCCGTGAGCAGCCTTTCCACCGATTGCAGTTCGGATGTCAAATACTGGCACATCTGCAAGGTGATGGGCCGGGTGGCCAGCCATCTGGCCCTGGAGGTGGCGCTGCAGACCCATGCCAACATGACCCTGATCGGCGAAGACCTGGCCGACTATGTCGATCAGGAGCGGATTCGAAAGGCCGAGGCCGAGGGTACGGTGGACTATACCGCTTACGGCATGACCCTGCGCCACCTCTCCCGGGTGGTCTGCAAGGCCATCGTGAAACGGGCCGCGGTGGGCAAAAATTACGGGCTTCTGGTCATTCCCGAAGGGGTGCTGGAATTCATCAATGAAATTCAGGTCTTCATCATTAAACTGAATACCATCATCGCCGAGTACAACGACACCCATGACGCCACCTTCCACGAAGATTTTCCCTACCTGGAAGACAAGCTGGAATATCTGCGACGGCTGGCCCGCCAATCCCGCGAGGAGAGCACCTTTTCCATCTGGAACACCCGTGACGACGATCTCTTCAACGACATTCCGGCTTTCTTCCAGGAAGGACTTCTGATGGAGCGGGACAGCCACGGCAATTTTCCCTTTTCCCAGGTCAAAACCGACAAGGTGATCATGGGCCTGGTTTCCGACTACCTCAAAATTCTTCGGGAAAGGGGGATCTATAAAATCGGCATCCATCGGGACTATTACCGGAAAACCCTTGAGAAAGCGGATCTGGACCCCGAATTTTTCGGCCCGATTCTCTTTGAAAATCCCCAGGGAAAATACCTGCTGGTGAAGCCGGGAATCATCTCCCTGAAGACCCTGAAACAAGAGCTGATCCGAGGCGGCGCTGTGGAACCGGAAGACGAGATTCCCCCGGCGGTGGAAAAGATCTATCTGAAATCGGTGCCCGATTTTAAAACCCAGACCCATTTTTACGGATATGACGGCCGAGGAACCGATCCCACCTGCTTCGACTGCAATTACACCTACAACCTGGGGCTGACCGTCTTCAGCCTCATCGCCAACGGCGCCACCGGTCAGATGGCGGCCATCAAGAACCTGGAACGGGATTTCTCCGAATGGACCCCCATCGGCATTCCCATCGCCCAATTGATGCACATCGAAGAACGCAAGGGGAAACTGGCCCTGGTGATCGAAAAAAGCGTGGTGGATGTCAACTCCACCGCCTTTCGGGTCGTGGAAGCCTTGCGGGAAAAATGGCTGGCCGCCACCCCGGGAGAGGATGAATTCCGGCGGCCGGGTCCCATTCTGTTTTCCGGTGAAAGCGAGGAAAGCCGACCGATCACCCTGCTTTTGAATGCCATCGGCAATCGGAAGCCTGAATAATCCCGAAGTGAAAATCAGGCCGTGAAGGCCCGGTCTATTTTTTATTCACTCGACGGGGGGTGGCGGGGTTTCCGTTTTTTCGGCGGCCGCGGCGGCTTCGATTTTCTTTGAGAGTTCGTACAACCCTTTGAAAAAAGGCTGCTCAAACCGGGTTTCGATCTCCATTTCGCCGCGCATGGCGGCCCCCTCCACTTGCGAGGACAGCAGCAGGTGTTCGAACCGCCGTAAGGCATTTTCCGAATCCGCGGTGATCGATTCCTGAATGTTGAACTGTCTCACCAGGAAAAGAAAATTTTTCAGGGCCTGATAGACTTCCTGAACATTGAGATAGAAAATCCCGCCCTCTCCTTTCAATGTCCGGATCAATTCCGGATCGGACATTCGGGACAGAAAACCGGAATCCATTCCCCCGTAGACCGCTTTTTCGAACATCGGTTTTCCCACCGAGAGGATTAAATTGTGCTCCTTGACCCCGATATAAAACTGAAAAGCCCCGAACAAAGTGAGCACATAGGCGTCGGTTTCTCCGACAACGGTGGTTCCGATCATGGATCGCTGTTCCGGAGTGAGGCGGGCGTAGGCCTGTTCCAGAACCGACTTCATTTTGGCCTCGTCTTTAATGCTCAAGGTGACCAGGGCATTATAATTGGTCATATTGATGCCGACCCCGTCATAAATCCCGATATTCAGATTGCCGGCGATATTGGGGATGACCTCTTTTTCCAGGTCGACCCCGAGGTTCTCCCGAATCCCGGCCAGCCGGGCTTCCCATTCCTGCCGTTCTTCGGGGGCCATGGCCTTCCGCATGATGCGATAATATTCCGGTACATTGACCGCGGTTGAAAAGAGAATCGCGGGATTTTCCGGAACCCCGAGTAGGGTCTGTTTGTTGTACCGAACATCGGTCATTACTTTCAGCGCATCGGAATCGGGCGCAATTTCGAGAAGCCCTTTTACCAGCAGATCGCTTTGATCCAGATCGATGGAAAAACCGGCCCCGAGGTAATCCTTCAAATAGTTCAGGTTCTGAAGCAGGTCCGGGCCCTTCTCCCCTGCCGCCTCCCGTGACAATCGACGGAACGTCTCCATATTGGCGCCCACAATGCCGTTGATATCGGCATAGACAAATATCTCCTCTTCGGGATCGACTTTGGCGATAACGTTCTTAAAAGCGTTTTTGTCCTGAAGCCCCGTTTTTGCAGTCATCAGAGATGCCGTATAGGCTCCGATGTCTCCTTCCGATTCGGCCGTCATCAGAAGATATCCGTCCCGTTCCATGATTCCGCCGTGCATTCGGGGATCCGCCGCTTCAAAATAGGTAACCGCATCTTTTTCGTTGAAGCCCATTTCGGGATGGCTGTTTTTCAAGTAGCGTTTAAGGGCTTCCGAGGCTTTGGCGGCATCGGTGACCGGCAGAAGAATCAGTCCGGTGAACACCGGATCTTCATCGCCTTCTTGGAATCGTATATTGTCCATGGCGAAAACCAGCTCCCGCGTCGTGTCGAATCCTTGCTTTCGAAGCGCTTCGGCATCCAAAGGATTGAACCCCCATTTGCGCCGAATCTCCGCAAGATCCTCCACAGAGCGGCCGAAGACGGTTTCCGGGGTCACCGAAAAATGATCATACACCGTATCCACAGAACTGATTTTTATTAAAAAATCGAGGGTCTCCGGCAGAAGGGACAGATAGGCAACCGGTCCGGTTTCAGAATGTTCCTTGCTGCTGCAACTGCTGGTCGAATACCCGACCAGGATCAGCAACCCGATCAGACCCAACAGAAAAATGTTCTTTTTCATGGATGTCTCCATTTTTAAGTTTATAGGTATTTCCCTCATGCGAATATTTCAAACCGAGAGAATGGCATTTTTCGCATTATAGAGTTGAAGAACCCGACTTGCAATCGAAAAATCGGGCGTGCTTTTCGCCGCCGGTTTTCGCGGATGATCGGCGTCCTGCGAAAGACGGTCCTTTTCCATTGACAGAAAGGGGCCCCTTATTCTATATTTTCTTGTTTAAAAGGAAGAGGAATAGGGTCGAAAGAGGGGGTATTCCGCCTGTGCGGCAATGAAAAAGAAAGTTCATTCACGATTTGAGTTTTTCCTAGATTTTGCGTATATAGGATGAAATGAAAAGGAGTAGTCCCTCATGAACGACGCTGACAGGAAGACCTCATCCGCTCCGGTAAACACCGAAGCCGAATGGGACCAATACATCAACGAACCCGCCCCGTCCCCGCCCGAAGAAAAGGAGCGCGGCCGGCCGGCCGGCGAACCTTTCAAACCATCCCGACATCAGCCCTCGAAGGGTTCCGGGAAGGCCGCATCCCCGAAAGACATTCCGGACGCCGAGATTATCGACTCGACTTCCGAAGAGATCATCGATCCCTTGTTTTTGAAGTTGGAAGACATGCAGACCCAATTGCAGAAATTATCGGCCGATTTTCAAAGCAAACTCAAATACGACGAACACAAAAACAGACTGATCGACGATCTGCATCAGGAGCTGCAAACCCATAAGGACGATATCGTCAAACGCTTTCTTCGGTCGATGATGATGGACCTGATCCAATTCATCGACAGCATTCGAAAACTGACCGATTTCTACGCCACCCAAGAGCCGGACCGGATCGATTCGAATAAACTGCTTCAACTTCTGAACAACATCCCCTCGGATCTGGAGGATATCTGCGGACGGCAGGGCGTCCTGCCCTTTTTCTGCGACGGAGGCGCTTTTGATCCGAGCCGCCAACGGGTATTAAAGCAGGTGGAGACCGACGATCCCTCCCTGGATAAAAGGGTGGCCGAGAGTCTTCGCCCCGGCTATGAATGGGATGATCAAATGATTCGTCCGGAAATGGTGGCGGTGTATACCTACAAAAAACCGCCCGAACCCCAAGAGCCCTCCCGGGAAGAGGCGGTTTCCGGCACTTCTCCGCTTGAAGAGAATGAACCGATTCAGCCGGATGAACCCCATGAGCCGACGCCGTCGAGCGATATCTTGAAAGAACCGGAAGAAGTGCCCCCCTCCGCACCGTCGAACGACACGCCCGGAGAAACCGAGGAAACGGCCTCGGCGACAGAAGAATTCTCATTACCTGGGCCGACGGCGCCGACGGAGACCGATCAAATCCAGGTGGAGACGCAACCGGCCCCTGAAGAGACGGATGAGCCCCCCTTGAAAACGGATACGGCGGATGAAGCCCCCGCAGAGACCGGCACCCCCCTAGAGACGGATGCGAGGAAATTTGATGAGTAAGCAGAAAAAGCGAATTTTCGGAATCGACCTTGGAACCACCTATTCCTCCATCGCCTGCGTCGATGAATACGGAAAAACCATCGTCATCCCCAACGCGGAAAATGAGCGGGTCACCCCGTCGGTCGTCTTTTTCGACGGGGACAACATCGTGGTGGGGGATATCGCCAAGGAAAGCTCTAAGCTCTATCCCGACGAGGTGGTCAGTT
This sequence comes from Desulfococcaceae bacterium, assembly GCA_046541495.1. Taxonomy (GTDB): domain Bacteria; phylum Desulfobacterota; class Desulfobacteria; order Desulfobacterales; family Desulfococcaceae; genus JAABSQ01. Next base: position 9,373 of record JBKHDE010000108.1, on the reverse strand, counting down.
TCGTCAAGCGGTCCATGGGGGAGCAGAACTATATCTATGAATTCAACGGCAAACAGTACCGAGCCGAAGAAATATCCAGTTTCATCATCCGCAAAGTCGTTCAGGACGCCGAACAGCACCTGGGGATCAGCGGCACCAAGGACGTGGTCATCACCTGCCCCGCCTATTTCGGCATCAATGAGCGGGAGGCGACTAGGCGGGCCGGAGAAATCGCGGGCTACAATGTGCGTCAGATCATCAATGAACCCACCGCGGCCGCCATCACTTACGGGTCCATGGAAACCGACCGGGAACAGGTGGTGCTGGTCTATGATCTGGGGGGCGGCACCTTCGACATCACCATGATCGAAATCAAACCCCACGCCTCTATTGAAGTGATCTGCACCGGCGGGGATCACAATCTGGGAGGCAAGGACTGGGATGACCGCATCGTGGCCCACCTGGTGGAAGAGTTTCAGAAGTCCACCGGGTCCAAAGAGGATATTCTGGAAGATCCGGACACCTGTCAGGACCTTCAGCTTTCGGCGGAAAAGGCCAAAAAAGTATTGTCTCAGCGGGAGAAAACCCCTGTCCTCATCACCCACGGCGGAGAACGGGTCAAGGTCACCCTGGAGCGGAAACTGTTTGAAAACATCACCCAGGACCTGCTCGAACGGACCGTCTCCCTGACCCATGAAATGCTGCATGAAGCCCGCAAAAAAGGCCACGACCGGTTTGACGAGATCATCCTGGTGGGCGGCTCCACCCGCATGCCGATCGTAGCGGAACGAATCCGGCAGGAATTTTCAACGGAGCCGAAACTCTTCGACCCCGATGAGGCGGTAGCCAAAGGCGCCGCCATTTACGGCTGGAAGATTTTTCTTCAGGACGAGGTCAAAGACAAGGTCGCCCAAAAAACCGGCAGGAACGTGGATGAACTGGACGATCTCGAGGACATCGACCTCAAGGATGTTCTGGATGAAGTCGAGGAGATGGTGGCCCAGGACACCGGCTATACAGTGTCGGACATTCAGCGTTCCCGCATCAAAATCCGGAATGTGACCAGCAAAAGCTTCGGCGTCATCGCCCACGATTCCAATGATCAGGAGATCGTCTACAACCTGATCCTAAAAAACAACGACGTGCCGGTCAACATCAGCCGCGCCTTCGGCACGGCGGTGGCCAACCAGGAAGCCGCATCCATTCAGATCATGGAAAACGAAAGCGGCGAAACCGTCACCCGGCCCGAACACGCGGTGCTGATCGGAAATGCGGTGCTCAACCTGCCCTCCGATCTAAAGGAAAACACGGCCATTGAGATCACATTTCGACTGAATGAAGAGGGTCGACTCGAGATTACCGCCGAGGAGACCAGTGAAACCCGTCGTTCGGTGAATGTCACCATTGAAACCCGTTCCGTCATTCAGGGAGAAGAGCTTGAGGAGGCCAAAACCAGGGCCCGGCATATTGTGGTTACCTGATTGCCCGGTTCCGCAACCGTTGTTCTGTTTCTTCCCTGAATCGTTTTCAGCTGTCGCCCCCGCCCATATCGTACAACCGAATGGATTCCGGCCCTTCAATTTTCCACCGGACCCGTTTCAATCCCGGGTCCGCGGGGGATTCTCAAAGAAGTCTCGGTATTAAGGACACCCATGGAGATCAAAAACTACTACTTGCTTTTAGAACTTTCCCTTGATCCGCCCGAAGAAGACCCGGATGTGATCGAAGACGCGATTAAAAAGAAACAGGCCCTGTGGAGCAAAAACCGTAATCACCCGACGAAGGCGACCCAGGCCCAGCAGCTGATCGGTTTAATCCCGGAAATTCGACAGGTGATGACCGATGAGTCGCTTCGAAAGAGGGAAGCCAAGGAGGCCAAGGCCATCCTGCTCGACCAGGAAAAGGATGCCTATACCAAAATCGACAGGCACCTGGCGATTCTCCTCGGCAAGGGAGCGGTCAACAAAAATGAAATCGCCGAATTGGCCCGAATCGATGGGATCGATGCGGAAAAACTTCAGCAGCGCCTCGCCAAACGGGAAAAACCCCTCAAAGTAAGCGGCCAGCTTGAAAACCTGTTCAACACCGGAAGGATATCCGATAAGCAAGTGAACAAACTGGCCAAATCGGTGGGGGTGGAGAAGGAAAAGATTCGGACCCTGGTCCAAAAGAAGGAAAGGGCCAGATTCCAGGAAATCGATTATTACCTCGGACGATGTTCTCGGCGCGGGTATGTGACCACCGATGAAATCGGGGAGTTGGCCCGGATTTACAATTTAAAGGAAGATCAGGTCCTTCGCCGGGTTCGATGTCCCATTCGTAAGAAAGGGGACCCCAAAGCCGACAAACCCAAACCCCTGGATAAAACCCTTGAAAAACTGATCGAAGACAAACTGAACATCGTCGGCAAATCCTCCCTCTACGATTTCCTGGAGCTGTCCCCGGGCGCGGACCTGGAGAGCCTTCAGAATAAATCCAAAAAAAAGCAGGCGGAGGTTCGAAGCATCGGTCAGAAGGATGCCTTTACCACCGCCAGCGTTGCACTGGCAGGCCACTGCATCGCCCTTTTCAAAACAGAGGAGGATCGGCGGGGGTATGACCTGGCCAGAACCCTCTCCCGGCTCGAGGAGCTGAACGGAGACATCGAAGTCGCGGGTATGGACGGTAAAATCCGGCCGGAGTTGTATACACTGCTGATTCGAACCGCCATCAAAATGGGAATGGATATCGGAGAAGCCCATGAATACATTCAGGGATACTGCCGTACCCGGAAAATAGCCCTCGCCAGGAAAAAGAAGAAGCTCCCCGCCGCCAATCGCGGCCCTCTGATGTGGGCCACAGCGGTGATCCTGGTGCTTCTGGTGGCGGTGGGGGTTTTTGTCTCCGCCAAAACCCTTCAGGAAAACCGCCTGAAGTCGGCCTACCTGGAAGCGCTTCAGGCGGCCGAGAACCAGCCTGAATTGGAGGGCCGGGAAGTCATCCTCCAGAATTTTCTCAAATACAATGAGCCGAGCGAATATACTCGGCGGGCCGAAAAAAAGATTCAGGACATTCGCGCCCGGATCGATGAACGGGATTATCAAAAAGTGATGGACCGCACAGCCGTGCCGGCCCCGGACGGCGACTACGCTCCGGTGATCGCCGCCTATGAAAGGTATCTTCAGAACCATCCCCAGGGAGCGCATGCCGCGGAAGCACGGCAAAAAATCGCCGACATCAAAAATCGAATCGAAGACCGGGAATTCGAAGCCCTGAAGTCCATCGATGAAACCGATTCCGAGGCCCGGATTCAGGCATATAACGCCTTTTTCGAAGCTTATCCCGAGGGCCGGCACACCGAAGAAGTCAACGCCATGGTATCGGACCTTCTGGATCGCTACTATGCCGAGCTGAAACAAAATCTTGAAACCTGTGAATCCCGAGAAGATTGGGAAACCTGCATTGAACTCAGCAACGAATTTATCGCCAAGTTCAGAAACACGGAACAGGCGGCCGACGCCCAGGGCCTGATCAAAAAATATGAAAACAAACAACAGATCCGATCCGACCTGACGGAGATGAAGGAAAAAGCGACTCGGATGGGGACCGATTATTATGGTGCACGGGCCTTGTATCTCGAATACATCGAGGGGAACCCGGAGCTGCCCTCTTATTTGAAGCGGCTGCTGGTGAAAGAAGTCAAAATCCTGGACCAGAAAATCGAAGCGCAGGAACGCGCCGAACGGGAATGGGAAGAAGCCCTCGCCTTCAGCGGGAAACTGAACGCGCCGCTGACCGACCGGATTCGAAAACTGGAACGGTTCATCGCCAAATATCCGAATGGACTGCACGTGGAAGAAGCCAACACCGTTTTGGAACGTCTCAAAAAAGAAAAAGCCCTGGAAGACCAGCGCTTGGCGATGGAACAAGAAGAAAGACACTGGCGGGAACTGATTACGTATGCTCAGAACGGACAAATCTCCTTATCCAATCGGATCACGCGCCTGGAAGGGTTTCTGGAACAAAACCCGAAGGGGAAATATGTGTCCAGCGCCAGAACCCTGCTCAGCCAACTTCAGGAGCAACTCAAGCGGGAAGAAGAACGCCTACGAAAGGAACGGGCCGAACAGAGGCGGCGGCAGCAGGCCCAGGAACGGATCGGGGCCGCCATTCGAAACTCCGGCGGCCGGTATGTCGACAACGGAAACGGTACCGTCACCGATACCAAAACCGGAAAAATGTGGACCATGCTGGATGCCGCCTTTGAATCCAACCGGTGCCTGAAACACCAGTCCGCGCTCCAGTATGTTGAGAATCTGCGCACCGGGGGTTACCAGGATTGGCGGTTGCCCACCGTGACCGAACTTCAGACCGTTCTGAAGACATCGCCGTTTTTTCCCACCACCAGTTCAACCTGGTTCTGGACCACCGAGACCTTCTGGCACGGATGGAACAAAAAGGCGGTGGTCGTCACCTCGAAACCGGAAACCCGCCTGGAAAAGGAGACCATGGGGGTGGAACAATGCGGTTCCGCACTGGCCGTTCGGCGTTGACCCGTCTTTGCCGGGCTGAAAAACATCCACCGAATGAAAGCCGATCCGCACTCTGATATGCAGTAGGTGATTTTGAACAGGCTAAAAGTTCACATTGCGGTTCAGTTGATATTCCTGCTGGGAATATCGATGTTTCTGGTCAATGTGGTACTGATTATGCTGGTTCAAAAATCCCTGCTCAAATCCGAAACCGCCCGGGGAGCGCTTTTTTTATCTTCCCTGGAATATCGCCTCTCCGGTGAAACAGAAGGGGATCGGCTTTTTAAAAATGAGGCATTTAAAACAAAGGCCGCCTCTTTTGTGTCCGATGGGGGTATTTCAGCCCTTTTGATCGTGAATGAAGATCGGGAAACGCTTTTTTTGGATGCCGCCGGCGGAGTTCCGGAGCAGGAAATGATATGGGTCACCCGAAAGGCCGTTGGCGCCGAGCGGCAAATCCAACACCATTACGGGTCCACCTGGGGCATTTTTTGGACCCAGCCGGAATACCTCATTTTGGCCGCCCCCCGGCGCGTGGAAGGTCGGATTCGCGGAGGAATGTGCATCGTCCTTCCGCTTCGGTCCATTTATGAGCAGCTGCGCTATTTTCAGCAGATCCTGACCGTTTACATTCTGATCAATACCCTCATTTTCACCCTGATCGGATTGTATCGGCTGTCCAAGACGACGGTCAGACCCCTTCACAATTTGCTGGAGAGAGCCGAGAGCTATCAGGGAGACGAGGATATCTTCTTTCTGGATGAGAAGCGGGAAAATGAGTTCAGTCAGCTCTCCCGGGCCCTGAATCGAATGTTGTACCGAATATCCATCGGAAAGGAAGAACTCAAGGCCACGGTTCGGTCCCTGGAGAAAGCGAACCGGGAGCTTAAAAAGGCCCAAAACGACATCATCAATGCCGAAAAACTGGCCTCCGTGGGAAGGCTCTCCGCCGGCATCGCCCATGAAATCGGCAATCCGGTGGCCATCATCACCGGTTATCTGGATCTTCTTAAACGGGAGGATATCCCCGAAGCGGACAAACAGGAGTTTATTCACCGGACCGAGGCCGAAATCAATCGGATCAGCCGAATCATCAAACAGCTTCTCGATTTCGCCAGACCCTCGGACGGAGATCTCCAACCGGTGTCCGTTCACCAGGTCCTTCAGGAAATTCTGGAGGTATTCAAGTACCAGCCGTTTCTTTCAAAAACGGCATTGAAACTGGGCCTGAACGCCGCATCGGATATGGTTCGCGCCGATCCCGGCCAGTTGCAGCAGGTTTTTCTAAACCTGATCATCAACGCCGCGGATGCCATCAATTCCATACCGGGAAAGGCGGACGGCGAACTTTGCATTGAGACCGAAAACGGTTCGGCCCGGGCCGACGCCGAGGGGAATCCGTTGCTGAAGGTTCAATTCGCCGACAACGGCCCGGGTATCTCAAGTGAACACATGGTGACCATTTTCGATCCTTTCTTCACGACCAAAGAACCGGGCCGGGGGACCGGGCTCGGATTATCGGTCTGCTTCACGATTATCGAGGCGATCGGGGGAAAAATCAATGCCGTTAGTGAAGAAGGCAAAGGCACCACCATGATCCTTCATCTACCTTTACACACCGGAGATGTTCATGCACATGAATCCCGATAAATCGCTGCTCATCATCGATGATGAAGAAAACATGCGCCACATGTTGACCACCCTGCTGACGCGGTTCGGGTATACAGTGGATACCGCTTCCGACGGATATCAGGCGCTTCAGAAGGTCAGCAGTTCTCAATATGATTTTGTCCTGTGCGATTTGAAGATGCCGAATATGGGCGGAATGGAATTCCTCAAAACCGCCCGGGACCATCTGGCCGCCACCACGGTGATCATGATGTCGGCTTACGGCACCATCGACTCGGCCATTGAGGCCATGAAACAGGGAGCCTATGATTATATATCCAAACCCTTCAAAACCGACGAGGTCTATCTCGCGCTCAAAAAGGCCGAAGAGCGGGAAAGCCTCAAACGGGAAAATTTTTGGCTGAAAGAACAGATTCGAAGCATTCAGGAGAGCTATACCTTCGCCAATATGGTCGGGAAAAGCAAGCCCATGCAGGCGGTCTTTAAAATGTCCGTCAAAGCGGCCCAATACGACACCACTGTTCTGATTTTAGGGGAGAGCGGAACCGGGAAAGAACTGATTGCACGAGGAATCCACTATGAAGGCAGCCGGGCCCAAAAACCGTTCATACCGATCAATTGCGGCGGAATACCGGAAAGTCTCCTGGAAAGCGAATTTTTCGGCCACAAAAAGGGGGCTTTTACCGGAGCGGACCGTAATAAAAAGGGGTTGTTTGAAGAGGCCGACGGCGGAACCATTTTTCTGGATGAAATCGGGGAACTTCCCCTGAATCTGCAAGTGAAGTTCCTTCGAGTATTGCAGGAGAGCGAAATTCGCCCCATCGGGGATTCCAGCACCAAGACGGTGGATGTCCGGGTGATTGCGGCCACCGCCAAAAACCTTGAAGAAGAGGCCAAAGACGGGGCCTTTCGACAGGATCTTTTTTACCGGCTGAATGTCTTCCCCATTACCCTGCCGCCCCTGCGGGAGCGAACCGAAGACATTCCCCTGCTCAGCCGACATTTCCTGAACCGGTACAATCAAACCCTGAGCAAAGAAATTGAAGGCATCTCTTCGGAGGCCATGTCGATCATGCTTCGCCACCCATGGCCGGGAAATGTGCGGGAACTGGAAAACGTCATTGAAAGGGCGGTGATTTTATCTGATGAAAAAATCATACCCGCTGAAAATGTGCCCATTACGCCCCAGACGGCCGCCGGGTGCCCCACCCTCTCGAATGAGTTGATGGAAGGTTTTTCTCTCAAAGAGGCCCAGAAACGCCTGGAAAAACAGCTGATCATCAAAGCCTTGACCGCCACCCGGGGCAACCGCACCAAAGCGACCCAGTTGCTGGAGATTAGTCATCCCTCACTGTTGAGCAAAATCAAGGCATATAACATCTCTCTTTAGAACTCGAATGCTCACAGAGTTGACTCTTCCGCGAACCTGAATCGCGGACGCCCTTTCAGAATACCGAGATTTTCCCCGCCCAATTTCCCCCTAATCCCCAACTAATCCCCAACTAATCCATGGACCACCGAAGCAGCAGGCTTCCCCAGGTAAAACCTGCGCCGAATGCCGACAGGATGATTCGGTCCCCCGACTGAAGCCGCCGGTCCTGGTAAGCCTCCGACAACGCGAGAGGAATGGTCGCGGCCGTGGTATTGCCGTAATTTTGAATATTTTCGATCACCTGATCCGGACGCAAATGAAGTTTTTTTGAAACCGACTCGATAATTCGATGATTGGCTTGATGGGGAATCAGAAACCGAATGTCTTCGGCGGTCAGACCGTTCCGTTCAATCACCTTTTCTGAAATACCGGCCATGCCTTTGACGGCATGCTTGAAAACGGTTCTGCCGTCCTGAAAAACGAAATGCATTCGATTCTCTACCGTTTCGTGGGAGGCTGGATGCAGGCTTCCTCCGCCGGCCATATACAAATGGTCGACCCCCTTGCCGTCCAGGTGAAGATCAAAATCAAGGATACCGAAATCCCCGTTTTCGGAAGGCTCCAGCAGAACCGCTCCGGCGGCGTCTCCGAAAATAACACAGGTATTTCGGTCCTGATAGTCGATAATGCTGCTCATCTTGTCGGCGCCGATCACCAATACCTTCTGATATTTCCCGGTCTCGACGAATTGGGCTCCGGTCGCCAGAGCGTAGAGAAATCCGGTGCAACCGCCGTTCAGATCAAATCCCCAGCAATGGGTTGCCTTCAATTCCCGCTGAACGAATGAGGCCGCGCTCGGAACCGGCATGTCCGGGGTCACGGTCGCTAAGATAATCAGATCGATTTCATCAGCGGCGACCTTCTTCTGGTCTAGTATATCCTGAGCAGCCTGAACGGCCATGTAGGAAGTCCCCTTTTCCACATCGAGAACTCGTCTTTCCTTGATCCCGGTTCGGGTGGTGATCCATTCGTCATTGGTATCCACCATCTGTTCCAATTGCGCATTGGTCAATCGTTTTTCAGGAACATAATGTCCCACCCCCGTTATCGTTGCACGCATTCAAACGCCTCCTGGAATGATATATTGCTCATTTTCTTCAATCAACGGCTTGACATATACCTGATTAGGTTATAGTTGTCCAATAATATCGATCGAAAACAGGAATCCCTACAACTTTAACTCAGATCTCCTATCAAAAATGATGAAGTGCCTGGATGCCATCGAAGGAAATGTAAAAGCCATCCTGACCCGAGTGTTCGCCATTTATGTGGAGGATCGGTTGGATGACTCGGAATACATTCGAAATGTCAAGGCGGTGATTGAGGCCACCCGGGATTTCGTGGAGAAAAATCCTGGAGTTACCGATGCCCCGAAGATTCTGGACAAGGTGTTGTATTCATATTCAAAGGGGATATGGCTGCAGAATTTGAAAGAAGCGACTAAAAAAGAGCTGTCATCGGACAGCGAGGAGGTGGTATCCGAAGACGAGGGGTATCACGAATATTACTTCGATTATATTTATCATCACGGCATCTACCCGCGGTAATCGAAAAAATTTTTCTCCTTCTTCGGCACACGGTCTTCTTTGAGGGGATCTGTCCGGTCCTCGATGCGCATCCAAAGCGTTGCTGATTCAGGTCCCGGAGTGCCGATCCGATCCTGCATTCTCTCTACCTCGGGCTCGGCAAAAAGTCGGCGGCAATAAAAATGGGGCATGATCACCGTTTCGGCAACAAAAAAAGCCCGCCGTGCAGGTTTCTGCACAGCGGGCTCTTTTTTTAAGAAATTCGGCGGCGACCTACTCTCCCACACAGTCTCCCG
>JBKHDE010000107.1:0-15060 GCA_046541495.1 Desulfococcaceae bacterium | reverse complement strand
TCTGATGGACTGTGATTTCTGCCCCGATCTCATCAGTGCAATCAGATTCATCAGACGAATCAGAGTTCAAGAAATTCACTCAAAAAACCGAACAAACCCATCCACCTCCTCCCGAGGCGTCCGATATTGATTCACCACCGCATCAGTATCCTCATACCCCATAGCCATGCCACAAACCAGAATCAACTCCTCAGGATACCCCAGTTCGTTTTTGACAATCCACGGGTATTCGCCCAGAGCGGCCTGAGGGCAGGTAGCGAGTCCCTCCTCGACGGCGGCGAGCATAATCGACTGGAGAAAGATGCCGTAATCCATGAAGGAGCCGGTCTCCATCACCGGGTCCAGGAAGAAGAAGAGCGCGACCGGGGCGTCGAAGGCCCGATAATTGGCAACCCATTGGTCCATCTGCCGTTCTTTGTCATTCCGGGTGATGCCGAGGGTGGTATAGAGTTGTAGTCCGCAGGCTTTCCGGCGGGTTTTATAGGGGTCTTCCCAATTTTCAGGATAATAGGCGTAATCCATTCGACCCTTTTCACCCCTTCTGAAGGCATCCTCCATGCGTTTTTCCAACCGCCGTTTCTTATCTCGGGTAACCACCGCCACATTCCACGGCTGGGTATTGGTGCCGGAGGGGGCATGCCGGGCCAGGTCCAGTATTCGCTGAATCTTTTCCGTTTCAACCGCTTTCGTGAGAAACGCCCGTGTCGAGTGTCGCTTTTGTAAGGCTTCCGAAACTTTCATATCACCGTCATTTTCTATATGTGAAAAGTGGAAGAAATCAGTCTCTATTTCTGAATAATAACTAAAAAAGGGGAGAGAACACAAGAAATCGTTAAAAAATTTGCATTCGGACCCCTATTGAGGGAAATAGTTACGGGTGCTTTCAGCGTTGTTGTTTTGCCTTCCGGCAGTCATCCAGCCATTTCCGAATGGTGAAATGGCGATTCCAGCGGCTGTAAAGCTGCTTGGTTACACTTTCGGAGGGTTCAACGATTATTTTATTCTCATCGTTTTCCTGCATGAAGACCTCAAAACGGTGGCGAGCGCCGACCGGGTGGTTGCTCGGACCGTATTGGGCGACGATTCTGATTTCAAAGAATCGAATCTTTTTAATCGATTCCTCATCCAAACGCTCCTGGGAAAGGGACGGCTGATCGGGCTTCGGCTGCATGGCCCGTTTGATCAGGTACCGAAAAGTCCCAAGGGACATAAAATCACTTGACTCGAGGGGCCCCCGATGGGTAATGGAGCCGGGGTCGGCTGAACTCTGGATCTCGGTATCACTGAGGAAATCGGTAATATCCCTCGACACTGAAATCGATTCCCCCTGGACGAAGACCATGATGCATTCGATGTGAATCGGCTCTTTGCTCATGTTGCTCAGAATGCAGGTCGAATCGAGATCATTTCCTTGAACCTGACTGATTAAAATTCTGCCTCTTTGCTGACGGGAATAGCTGCTGTAAAGCAGTTGGGCATAGAAAACCCATACCAGCAGCATGCCCGCATTGGAAACCGCATTGATGACCGTGCCGTATTCATTTATCCAGGAAATCAAAACAGAAACCTTCCTTTCACCATACTCTGATTTTCGTATAATTGAATTTCGGCATCAGCCCTTCGATTCACAGCACCTCAGCACCACCAGGGAACGGCCCTGGACGGGAACCGGTTCCATCGCGTCAAGCATTTCTTCTTCTTTCAGAAACCCGCCGGCACCGGTGTCGAGGACCTTGGCCCATCGAATATTTTTTTCGGGCACCGGCGGTTTGAAAGCAATCTCCTCATGGCCGGCATTGAAGAGCACCAGAAAACTGTCATCCTCGATCGGCTGTCCGAAGGAATCACGAGACCGAATGGCTCTGCCGTTCAAAAATACGGCCATGGATTTGGCAAACCCCTCTCCCCAGTGCTCCTCTTTCATTTCATGACCCTCCGGAGTGAACCACCCGATGTCCTCGATTCCCTTCCCGTGAACCGCCTTTCCGATAAACCATCCCCGGCGCATGAATACCGGGTGCTCCTTTCGGAACTGAATCAGGGTCTTTGTAAATTCCAGTAAAGCATCATCCGCCTTCTCCCAGTTGAACCAGGAGATTTCATTGTCCTGGCAGTAGGCGTTGTTGTTGCCGTTCTGGGTGCGTGCGATTTCATCCCCCCCCAGAAGCATGGGAATTCCCTGGGAAAGAAACAGGGTGGACAGAAAATTCCGCTTCTGGCGTTCGCGCAATTCAATCACCGACGGATCAGTTGTGGGGCCTTCCTCTCCGCAGTTCCAGGAGCGGTTGTGGTCCTCTCCATCCTGATTGTTCTCGCCGTTGGCTTCGTTGTGCTTTTCATTGTAGGATACGAGATCATTCAGGGTAAACCCGTCATGGGCCGTGACGAAATTGATGGAGGCATTGGGCTTACGACCGGTATTTTCATAAAGATCCGAACTGCCGGTGAACCGATATGCGAATTCCCCCAGGGTCCGGTCCTCTCCGCGCCAGAAATCCCGCACACAGTCCCGGTACTTGCCGTTCCACTCCGACCAGAGGGGCGGGAAATTACCGACCTGATACCCCCCTTCCCCGATGTCCCAGGGCTCGGCGATGAGCTTGACCTGACTGACCACCGGGTCCTGCTGAATCAGATCGAAGAATGCGGAAAGCCGGTCCACTTCGAAGAGTTCCCGGGCCAGGGTGGCGGCCAGATCAAAGCGGAATCCGTCCACATGCATTTCCAGAATCCAGTACCGCAGTGAATCCATGATCAGCTGCAGCACATGGGGATGGCGCATGTTCAGGCTGTTTCCAGTGCCGGTGGTATCGAAATAATATCGCGGATCATCCTCGACCAGCCGATAATAGGCCGCATTGTCGATTCCTTTGAAGCTGAGGGTGGGACCCAGGTGGTTGCCCTCGGCGGTGTGATTGTACACCACATCCAGAATCACTTCGATGCCGGCCTGGTGAAAAGTCTTCACCATGTTTTTGAATTCCGACACCTGATTCCCGAGTTGACCCCTGGAGGAATAGGCATTGTGCGGAGACAGGAATCCGATGGAATTATAGCCCCAGTAATTTTTCAGCCCCTTTTCCAGGAGTTGCGAGTCCTGAACGAACTGATGCACCGGCATCAGTTCGACGGCCGTCACCCCGAGCCGGGTCAGGTAATCGATCACCGACGGATGGGTCATTCCCGAATAGGTTCCGCGCATTTCGGGAGGGATATCCGGGCAGAGCTCCGTAAATCCCTTCACATGCACTTCATAGATCAAGGTTTCATGGGGCGGAATCTGCGGGGATCGATCATCGGTCCAGTCAAAGAATGGATTGATGACTACCGCTTTGGGCATAAAGACGGCGCTGTCGTCGTCATTACGAGGACCCTCGGGGTCATTGAACCGGTACGAGAATACCGCTTCATCCCAGTCTACATTCCCCTCGATGGCTTTGGCGTAAGGATCCAGCAGCAGCTTGGAGGGATTGCAGTACAGGCCCTTCTCAGGCGCCCACGGGCCGTGCACCCGAAAGCCGTATCGCTGTTCCGGTTCCACATCCGGAAAGTAGCCGTGCCAGCAAAAACTCATGACCTCGGGAAGATCCACCCGGGTCTCTTTTCCGTTTTCGTCAAAAAAACAAAGCTCCACTCTTTCCGCGACTTCGGAAAAAAGGGAAAAATTGGTTCCCGCTCCGTCGTAATTCGCTCCCAAGGGATACGGTTTTCCCGGCCAGATTCGCATGTTCTGTCTCCTCGTGATTGCCATGAATGACAACCTATATTCTTGTATCGGTTTTCAGTTCATCCGGCAGATCTTTCTCTGTTTCAGAAAGCACCTGGCGTGCATCTTTCATATAATTCTTATGGATGCCGGTTGCCGGATATTCGACCCCGGCGATCAGGCTGAGGACCTGATTCACCCGATCGAGCGATTCCCGCCGGCGGGCCCGCTCGGCGGATGGCTTGTCGGCTCTCAATCGTTCGATCAGGCAATCCCGAAGTTTGACCACGCGATTCTCCGCCCGGTCCACCTCCCGCTCCAGTGCTTCCCGGTGCCCCGTAAAGGTAGGCGCCAGTGGCGCCCATACTATGAAGCCTTTGGACCCGCCGATGGGCCCGGGCCAGCAGTTCATCCATCTCGCCGAACTGGATCGAATTGGTGGGGGACCCGAAGGGGTCCTCACCCGCAATTTGCCGAGGAAGCGACCAGTCCCGCAGCATTCCGGCGAATCTGTCACCCAAAGACGTTCTGTCTCGAACCGTCATATCTGTTCTCTTTTGTAATTCAAGGGACTGACCTCATCGAATCCCCTTATTTCTGTTTCAGGTGTTGAACCGCCGGTTTCTTTCCCTCGGCGACCAGGGTTCGACGCTGTAGGCAATGCCGTTTTTTTAGATTGGGTTCTCCCGAGAATCGGACCAGCACATGAAAATTCGCCCGGCGCCATTGCTGAAGATCCCGGCTACCGGCGCGGGCATTATGAGACATGCTGAAGAGATAGCCTTTTCCGGTGCGACCGACCAATCGAAACCGATCTTCCTGAACCAGAAGAATGCGCCCGATCAGCCGTTTGAGTTTGATATCAGCCATATTCCCACCTCCTCCATGGTGAGTCCATCGGGTGATAGGTGCTGCGGGATTCCAAACCGTGTTTTCAGGAAAAATAATTTTCAGTTTAGGAAAAAAAGGGTGCGGGTGCCATACCCCTTTTGCCCTATTTTTTTCCCGAAATGGATGTAGATTCTCACCCAGGCCCTGGGCATCAGCCGCACCCCGGTTCGGGAGGCCTTCAATCGCCTCAAAAGCGAGGGCATTCTCGATGTCATTCCGAGAAAGGGCGCCCACATCGTGGAACTCTCCCCTTCTGAAATCGATGATCTGTTTGAGGCCCGGGAAGTGATCGAAACCCAGTTCTTCATCCGGTCCGCCGAAAATATTTCCAAGGATCTGGTATTGAAATTCAAAGAGAATCTGAGCCGTCAGGAAACTGAAATGCGGGAACGCGAAGGCGATTCGAATGGCTGGAATGAAAGCCGCAAAAAATACTTAAAGACCGACCGGGCCCTTCACGACGTCCTTGTTTCGGCCGCCGGAAACGCCTACTGGGGAAGCTCTCTACTTGAATCTGAGGGATCGGATTGAAATGTACGGCAGCCGGCTCAGCTTCGATCGGGAATGGTTCGCCGTGGCCGTTCAGGACCACCACCACATCATCGATGCCATTTTAGAAGAGGATTTCGAGCGTGGAAAAGAAGCCATGGTGAAGCATGTCCGCAATGTGCGCCGGGGAATCGCCCGTATTCGTGCCGCACAACATCCTTATTAATACTCCCGCCCGGTTCTCGGGCGTTTCTCTCCTTAAAGTTCTATTTCTCGAGGAAAATGCTGCCGACTTCAATGCAGGCCGCCGACAATCTGATCTGTTTTACCAGGGAAGGAGGCCGGTCTGCGGGTTTGCAAGACAGCTTCGAAGGGCGGCCGGGCTCAATTTGCGAGCCTCTTCCTTTCACCGTTCTTAAACGGGTTCATCGAAACGACAGCTCAGGAGCACGTCTTCTTCCATCTGAATTCGGGTTTTATACGGCAGGGATTTGAACAGGTTGATCATGCGTTTGTTTTTTTGGGATGTATAGGCGAACAACCCGGCGATGCCGTTTTCCCGGGCCGCCTCGGCCAGTTTGCGAATCAGCATGCGGCCCAGGCCCTTTTCCTGAAACTCCTTGCTCACCGAAAAGGCGACCTCGGCCATGTTGCGCGACTGATCCAGGTAATACTCCCCCACCCCCACGATTTGGCCGAAGCCGAATTCGCCCACCACCGCCACAAAAGTGAAATTGCGAACATAGTCGATCTTGAAGGTGCTCTCCACATCGGTGCGCAGGAACTGCTTTTTCTCCTGAAAAAAGCGGGAGACCACATCCTCCCGATCCAGGTGATAGAAATGCTCCTGAATGCGCCGCTCATCCACCGGTTTGGCGGGCCGCAGGGTGATAGTCCGGCCGTCGATCTCCACCGTCTCTTCGAGCTTCACCGGATAAACCCCCTGGACCGATTCGCCGAGATTCCGGTCCTTGCCCACCATGCCCAGTTCTTTGGCCTTATCCAGGAGTTCGTCCCGAAAATCGGGATGGGCGATGCTGATCAGGGCCATGGCCCGCTCCTGAATGCTTTTACCGAAGAGGCTCACCGCACCGAATTCGGTCACCACGAACCGAACATCCTCCCGCGGAACCGTCACGATGGTTTCTGTCAGCAGGGGAACGATTCGACTCGCCTTTCCGTCATCGGTGGTGGCGTGGAGCATGATGATCGATTTGCCGCCCCTGGAGCGGTTGGAGCCCCGCACGAAATTGGGAATGCCGGAGACCCCGGCGTAGAGGGTGTTGGCCACCGCATCGCAGGAAACCTGACCCGCCAGGTCGATGGTCTGGGCCACGTTCATGGAAACCATTTTATTGTGTCGGGAAATGACATCCACATCGTTGACGTAATCGAAAGGGTGAAAATCCACCGATGGGTTGAAATCGAGAAACTCATAAAGGGCCTGGGTCCCCATAGCGCAGCCGGCCACCAGCTTGCCTTCGTTGTATCCTTTTTTCCGGTTGGTGATGACCCCTCTCGAATAAAGGTGCATGATGTCATCGGTCAGAAAGAAGGAGTGTATCCCCAGGTCGTTCTTATCGGCCAGGGCCTGGACGGTGGCCTGGGAGGCCGCGTCCAGGCCGATCTGTAAGGTGGAACCGTCTTCGATCAGACGGGCGATATGCCTGCCGATCCGGTCGGCCGCTTCGGATTGCGGGGCGGGCGACACCGTCATCAGGTCTTCTTCATGCTCGACGATGATATCCACATCGTTGATGTTGATGAAGCTCTGCCCCAGCACCCGGGGCATCCGCGGGTTGACCTGGGCGATGACCAGGTCGGCCGACAGGGCTGCGGCCTGGGTGACATCCACCGATACCCCCAGGCTCAGCCATCCGAAATCATCGGGCGGGGTCGCCTGGATCATGGCCACGTCGATGGGAATCAGACGGCTTTTGAAAAGATGGGGCACCTCGGAGACGTTTACCGGGGTATAAAACCGCATGTTCCGGGCCAGCTCTTCGGATTTGGCGGAGCCGAGATAGATCGACCGAATGTTGAGCCGCTGGTCCTGGGTGCGGTTGGCGATCCGGGTCAGCGAAACGGTTTCCTGGGACATCAGGCGGATGATTTCCAGATCCGAAAACCGCCGGGCGTTCTCCGCCAATCCCCGAACCAGAAACTGGGGCTCTCCGCAATAGGAACCGATAAAGATCCGCTGGCCCGACCGAATCCGGCCGACGGCCTCGTGAATCGATTTGATTTTCGACGGGTACTCGTCCGGCCAGTAGCGTGGGGTCGGCATGGGGATTCTCCTTTAAGCTGTCATTCAAACCGGTGGCAATGAATAATTGTAGCACAGGAGACCGGTTCAGGGATAGCATTTTTCATCCTTGACAGGAGCTTCGTTTATCATTTACAAACAACTGTTTGGTTAAAAATTACCCTTTTATTCCAAGGAGGTAATCGGAATTAGAATGAGCTTTTTAGGACGAATTCTGGACATCGATTTATTTACGGGAGAGGCGACCTTTTCGCCTTATCCGGAAGCGATGGCCAGAAACTATCTCGGCGGCCGCGGGTTCAACCTGTATCATCTGGACAGCGCCTTTTCAGGATTTGTCGATCCGCTGTCTTCCCAAAATATTCTGGCGTTTTCCTGCGGTCTGCTGACCGGTACCTCCGTGCCTACCTCTTCCCGGGTTCATGTCAATGCGATCTCACCCCAGACCGGCATTCTCGGCAGTTCCAATATCGGCGGGTATGTGGGCGCCAGGCTTCGTTCCTGCGGCATTCAAACCCTGCTGCTGCGACGCCGGGCCACCCGCCCCGTCTACCTGTACATCACCGAAGACCGGGTGGAAGTTCAGGACGCCGCCCACCTGTGGGGTCTGGATACCCGGGAAACCCAGGAGCGGATTCAGGAAGAACTGGAAGAGAAGGGGCTCAAGATTCTGACCATCGGCCCGGCCGGTGAAAACCGGGCGGTATTCGCCTGCATCATCTCCGGGAAGGATCATGCCGCCGGCCGCACCGGCATGGGGGCGGTCATGGGGTCCAAGAATCTCAAGGCGATCGTTTTGGGTAAGGGCCGTTCCGCCCCCCGTCGCAAGGGAAAAGAGAAACGGGCGGGCAAGGCCTATCTTCAGGCGATCAAATCCGGGGTGGGCTATGCCGAGTTCACCCAATACGGCGGAGCCGGATATGTGAAGGCGGTCAGCGACTTGAGGATGATCGGGACCCGGAATTTTCAATCGGACCACTTCGAGGCCGCCGAAAAGATCGACGGCCGCCACCTGAAACCCGATCTCATCCGCTACAGCGGGTGCTTCAGCTGCCCGATCCAGTGCAAGGCCGACCTCAAGTTCAAAACCGGTCGGCGCAAGGGGTATTCCGGCACCCGTCCGGAATTTGAACCCATGATCAACCTGGGCGCCAAGTGCGGGCTGGAAGACCTTCAAACCCTGGTCTACCTGGACAATCTCTGCTCCCGACTCGGGGTCGATTCCATCTCTGCGGGCGCCGCCATCGCCTTTGTGATGGATCTTCATGATCACGGCATCCTGTCTGCCGAACACGCCGGCGGCCTGGATCTGAGCTGGGGAAACGGCGATACCATGGAAACCCTGATCCGGCAGATGGCCTCCGGGGAAAAACTGGGCGGCATTCTGGCCCGGGGAATTCTTCGGGCGGCGGAAATTCTTGGACCAGAGGCGGAGCGGTATGCGGCCCATGTGAAGGGCCTCGACATGTCGGCCTATCACCCCGGCAGATCCATGGCCACCGCCCTGACCTACACCGTGGCCAGCCGGGGCGGCGACTACAACCACATTTATCAGTCCATCGAGTACGGATGGACCCCGGAACAGGCCCAAAAGGAATTCGGCACCCCCAAGGTGGTGGATATCCATGCAGTGGAAGGCAAGGGCCGAATGCTGCGACGGGCCCTTATGGTTAACATCGCCCTGGACTGCCTGGGGCTTTGCAAGGTGCCGGCCCTATCCATCGTCAGAGCCTATGATCTCAAACACGAGGCGGCACTGACCGCCGAGCTCACCGGATGGGAGATCACCCCGGAGGATCTTTTCCAGGCGGCCCAGGAAATCGCCGATCTGGAGCGCCGGTTCAACCTGCGCCACGGGCTCTCCCCGGCCGAAGACCGCCTGCCGGATATGTTTTTCAACGACCCCGAACCCCACCTCACCCGGGAGCGGATGGCCGCCATGCGGCAGGAGTTCTACTGGGCCATGGGGTGGGACGAAGAAGGCCGGCCACGGTGCGACTCCCCGCCCACGACACCCTGGGAAACCGTCGAACCGGTGGTCGGCGGCCGCATGAACCTGTATCATCATCTCAAGAATTAGAACAAGAATTTGAAAAGGACCCGCCCCGTGACCGAATTGCCGTCCATTGCATTTTCCCCCCGACTGACCTTCTTATCGGACACCGATAAACCCAAACTGTATCAGGCGGCCCTGACGCTTCTGGATGAGGTGGGCATGAAAATTCAGCATCCCGAGGCGATTTCCTTGTTGGAAGCGGCGGGATGCCGGGCGGCCGACAGCTGGGTCAAGATTCCGTCTCATCTGGTGGAGCAGGCGATTCGCAGCGCCCCGAGCAACATCCCGATCTTCAACCGGGAAGGAGAACAGGTCATGGATGTGGGGGGCCGGCGATCTTATTTCGGCACCGGGTCGGACCTGGAAAACATGGTGGACGGAGAGACCCTGGAACGGCGGCACAGCACTCTGGCCGACATTGAAACCGCCGCGCGGCTCTGCGATGCACTGGGCAATGTCGACTTCATCATGTCCTGCGGGTATCCCCATGACGTCCATCCCGACCGGGCCAATTTAGAGAGTTTTTCGGCCATGGTCAAAAACAGCGTGAAGCCGATCGTCACCATCGCCGTGGACCGGGCCGACCTCTCCGAGATGTGGGAAATTTCAAAAACCCTTCGGGGCGGGGAGGAGGAACTCCGGGCCAAGCCCTATTCCATCCACTACACCGAACCGATCAGCCCGCTCAAACACCCCCGCTCCAGCCTCAACAAGCTTCTTTTCTGCGCCGAGACCGGCATGCCTGTGATCTACTCCCCGGCCCCTATCGCCGGGTCCACCGCGCCCATGACCATTGCCGGCCATGTGGTGCAGGGGCTTGCCGAATCCCTCTGCGGGCTGGTTATCCACCAACTCAAGGCCGAGGGCGCCCCCTTCCTCATGGGGATGGGCCCTGCGGTGCTGGACATGGCCACCACCCAGTGCACCTATAACGCCCCCGAGTACCTCATGGCCTACATGGCCGCCGTAGAGATGAGCCATTACCTCGACCTCCCCAATTGGGGATACGCCGGCACCTCCGACGCCCAGATTCCGGACGGCCAGGCGACTTTCGAGGCGGGGCTTCTCACCTTCATGTCGGCCGCCGCCGGCTCCAACCTCAACCATGACCTGGGCTACCTCGATTTCGGACTCACCGGGTCCCTGGAGATGATCGTCATTCTCAACGAAATCATCGATCAGATTCGACGGATACAGCGGGGGATTCCGGTGGACGATGATCAGATCGGCCTTTCGGTGATCGGCGAAACGGTACAAAAAGGCCATTTTCTCACCCATCCCCACACCCTCAAGCACCTTCGGTCCACCCAGTGGCGCCCCCTGCTGATGAACCGCCACGGGTACAGTCGGTGGAACTCTATGGGCCGAACCAGTCTCCTGGAACGGGCCCGGGTCCGCATGAAATGGCTGCTCGAAACCCACACCCCCATGCCCCTTGCACCGGAGATATTGACCGCCGTCGAAGCGCGGGTGTCCTATTATCGGGCTGCATAGCCATCTCATTCACCCAAAGACCCTGTATTCGGGCGGCTTTTTTCAGGAAAATCAGCCGAATCACTTTTTTTTCAGTGACAAATTCCCCGATTTGTGAGACGTATTTAATCGACTCTCACCCAATACACCTTCGAGGATACGATTATGTTCACCGACCTTGATCCCGTTTTTCTGGCCCGGGTTCAATTCACGTTTACCGTGGCCTTCCATATTCTGTTTCCGGCCTTCACCATCGGTCTGGCCAGCTGGCTGGCGGTGGTGGAGTGGCGACTGCTCAGAACCGGCGATAAGATATACGAAGAGGTCTACCGCATGTGGGTCAAAATTTTTGCGGTCACCTTCGGCCTGGGCGTGGTCTCCGGCATCGTCTTGTCGTTTCAGTTCGGCACCAACTGGTCGGTCTTTTCAGACAAGACCGGCAATGTTCTCGGCCCCCTGCTCGGGTACGAGGTGCTCACCGCCTTTTTCCTGGAAGCCTCCTTTTTGGGCATCATGCTTTTCGGATGGGACCGCGTGAGCCGAAAAATGCATTTTGCCGCCACCGTCATCGTGGCCTTCGGCACCCTGCTGTCGGCTTTTTGGATTCTCTCCGCCAACAGTTGGATGCAGACGCCCCAGGGGTATGAAATCGGCGAAGGCGGGATTTTCTATCCCACCGACTGGATCGAAATCATTTTCAATCCGTCCTTTCCCTATCGCCTGATCCACATGGTCACCGCCGCCTATCTGACCACCGCCTTCGTGGTGGGCGGCGTCGGCGCCTATTACCTCCGGCGGAACCTGCATGTCCGGCACGCCCGGGTGATGCTGGGAATGGCCATGATTATGGCCGTATTTGTCGCCCCGGCCCAGATTCTGTTCGGCGATTTTCACGGGCTGAACTCCTTCGAATACCAACCGGCCAAGGTGGCCGCCATCGAAGGCCTTTGGGAAACCCGGCAGGGCGCCCCCATGGTTCTGTTCGCCTGGCCGGATCAGGAAGCGGAGACCAACCGGTATGCGATCGAAATTCCCAAATTATCGAGCCTGATCCTGACCCATGACTGGAACGGAGAGGTCCGGGGTCTGAAGGAGTGGCCGGCGGATGAACGGCCCCCCGTGGCCGTGGTCTTCTGGGCGTTTCGCATCATGGTGGGCCTCGGGGTACTGATGGCGCTGACCGGTCTGTTTGCGATCGTCTTGTTTCTTCGGAAAAAACTCTTCGACACCCCCTGGTTTCAATACTGGTGCATGGCCCTGACCCCGGCCGGGTTCCTGGCGGTGCTGGCCGGGTGGTTCGTCACCGAAGTGGGCCGGCAGCCTTATGTGGTGACCGGTTTGCTCCGAACAGCCGAGTCCGCTTCACCGGTGGCGGCGAATCAGATCCTGCCGTCTCTGATCGCTTTTATATTGGTTTACCTGTTTATTTTCGGCGCCGGCACCTATTATATTCTCCGCCTGATCGCCAAAGGCCCCCAAATCGAGGATGAAGTCTTCGGGGCCCACGGGGTGGACCAGCCGCCGATTTTCACCGATATGGCTTCGGAAAAGGGAGGCGACCATGTTTAATTTCGCAAGTTTTCTGGACCTGCCGCTGATCTGGTACGGGCTGATCGCCACGGCCATTATTTTATACGTCATCCTGGACGGGTTCGGCCTGGGCACCGGGATTCTGTTTCCATTCGCCCCCACCGACCAGTGCCGCGACCGCATGATGAACTCCATCGCGCCGGTCTGGGACAGCAACGAAACCTGGCTGGTGCTGGGCGGCGGAGGGCTGTTCGCGGCCTTTCCCCTGGCCTATGCGGTGCTGATGCCTGCTCTGTACATCCCCATTATCATCATGCTCCTGGGGATGATTTTCCGGGGGGTTTCTTTCGAGTTCCGCTTCAAGGCCCACGGCGGGTCCCGCAGACTCTGGGACCTCACCTTTCATATCGGGTCCCTTACCGCCGCCCTGATGCAGGGAATGATCATCGGGGCCTATGTGCAGGGGTTTGCGGTGGAGGGCCGAAGCTTTGCCGGCGGGGCTTTCGACTGGCTGAACGCATACAGCGTCATGACCGGAGTGGCGGTGGTGTGCGGATACAGCCTGCTCGGGGCCACCTGGCTTATCATGAAAACCGACGGCGCCACTCAGGAGTGGGCGCGAAGATGCGCCGCCTATGTCATGTGGTATGTCGCCGCTTTCATGGGGATGGTCAGCATCAGCATGCCCATGATGAACCCGGATATCCGGTCGCTCTGGTTCGGCTACCCCAACTACCTCATGCTGATGCCGGTGCCGCTGTTGACCGCTTGCCTCTTTTTTATTCTCTGGTTCGATCTGCGAAAAGAACGGGAATACCGCCCGTTTTTTCTCTCCATCGGCATCTTTCTTCTGGGATACCTCGGCATCGGGATCAGCCTCTGGCCCTGGCTGGTGCCCTTTGCAATCTCCGTCCGGGATGCGGCGGCGGCGCCCACCTCACAGTCTCTGCTTCTGGTGGGAATCGCCATACTGCTGCCGGTCATGCTCGGATATATCGGGTACTGCTACTACGTCTTCCGCGGGAAGACCTCCCATGAGCCCTTTTACTAAGAAGCAGAAACAGTGGCTCTGGTTCATCGGGTTGTGGCTCGGGGGGCTGTCGGCGGTCTTGCTGCTGGCGGCCCTGATCCGGTGGATGATGGGAATTGAATGACCTGTGAATCCCCCTGCTCCGCATAGCCGCCACCCCCGGCAGCAGATCGTCGCCGCCGAACAAGGTGCCGGTGAAATCGAGCACCAACCGAGTCAGCCTCAATGAAAGGGATTTAAATCTTCTTGGCGCCAGTTGAAGAGGGTTCCATTAACTTAAAAAAAATTTAAAAATCACAGCCCGCCTAATCCGAGCCGAGTTTTTCGAGTTTGCCGAACCATTCATTGAAGTGGGGGCACTGTCTGCGGATTCGTTCAATACCGATATGCCGAGCGATACGGTAAGCGACGGAGCGAATACTCGGTCAACAATCGCTCGTTCCGTCGGTCCTTCCACTAAAATCAGCACTCTATCCATGTGAGGGGCCGCCATCGAAAACATTTTTCTGCCAGAGTTCGCCCAACGAGAAATTTTCAAGCCATTGGGTCAGAGATTCAGCTTCGAGCCGCCGAAAACGAGAAGCGCCTTGATCACGATCTACCACGATTACCTCTTCCGGCTCAAAATGGTTTAGAAGCGTGGCCGATTGGGTGGATACAATGAGCTGAGTACGTTCCGAAGCATTTCGAAAAAGGCCCGCCAACACTTCGAGAGCGAAGGGATGCAAACCAAGTTCCGGCTCATCTATCACGATCGTCGATGGCGGATTCGGCTGGAGCAAGCCGGTTGCCAAACAAATAAAACGAATGGTTCCATCAGATAACTGCCACGGCTGAAAAGGATAGGAACTCCCTTTTTGGAGCCATTCAAGGCGAACCAATTCGTTTACCCCCTGTGTTTCCGGTTCAAGAAGAAAATCATCCAGAAAAGGGGCAATCAACTGAGAAATTTCAAGGATTTTTTCGTAGTCGTCTGGATGCTTCTGCTTCAAGCGGAATAGAAATGAGGCTAAATTGGAACCATCCGAATTGAACTCCCGCCAGTCTCGCGCGGAATGATCCCGGCGCATTCCGGCGGTCATACCGGTATCATGGAAATGATAGACCATCCAGTTTGAAACTGCCTGAAAGATATGAGTTTCAGGTCCGGGGTAAGGCCCCCCTTTGGAAGTCTTATCCTGCCATTGTTTCAGTTGGGATTCTATATTCCCTGTAAAATAGTCGTTCCAACCACCACCGCCTGTATTGAGTGCGCTTTCCTTTTTCACCATCAGATTGACAGAGGCGGTCGGGGCAAGAACGAAATTGTATTCATTGGGTCCGAATTTTAAATGAGCTTCTATTTGGCGGGTCTCCTTGGGACCGCCGAAAAAGAAGGTATCCGCACCGCCGTTTTCGATGACAAACTGGGCAAGCCTTTCCTCGGCCATAGCTCTCAGCATTCGAAAAAAACTGACGAAATTACTCTTCCCTGCTCCATTCGCACCGACCATTACATTGAGATTGGTCAATTCAAGTTCTTGCAAAGATTGAATCGATTTAAAACCGTTTACGGATATTTGATTCAGGCTTTCCACCATTTCCCGCCCTATAATATTTCCTGTTTTTCAGGACAGCCT
>JBKHDE010000106.1:0-15247 GCA_046541495.1 Desulfococcaceae bacterium | reverse complement strand
CCGGAAGGGTTCACCTTGCCTGTTTGGCTTTTCGGACGGCGATAAAGCCGTTGGCGCCAAAGATGAGCAAGGCCCCAGCCCAACCGTACACCCCGAGGGACTGGTCCGAGGCCAGAATCGGTCCGAAAAAGGCGGCCATGAGAATCCGGGTCGAGGAAAGCACCGACCCTTCCACCGCCGTTACGAATCGGAACCCCATCGTCAGCAGGTATTGCCCGATGACGCTGAAGACCGCACTCATACACAGATAATAGAGTTCCCATGGATCGGGGATATGGATTTTATCCGGAAAGGAGATAAAGACGAATACGGCGCCGAGACCGAACATGTAGTACAGAATCGATTCGGGTTCGTCATAGTTCCCGGCAAAACTCAGGAACATCACGGCGATGGCCGCGAAGACGCCCGAGGCCAGTCCCCACAGATTTCCCATCTGAAGTTCGAGGCCCCCCGGCGCCAGAATCAACCAGATCCCGCCCCACGCCACCACCACTGAAGCGAGGGAATACGGGTCCCGTTGGTCTTTCATGAAAATATAGGTGAACAGCCCGACAAAAAGCGGATAGGTCATGTTCAGAATATTGGCCGCCGCCACCGTGGTCACGGTCACCGCTTTGTACAGAAACAGGACCGCCAGGGCATTGCCGATGGTCCGGCCGATAATCAGAATTAATTTATCCGGGGTCGGTCTTTTCTTCTGAAAAAACAGCAAAATGAGAATACAAAAATATCCCAGAAAATATTGCGCGAAGAGAAAAAAGGCGGGATGAATGTCGACCCGGGCTTCGGACCAGCGGATCACCACCGCGGATAGATACAACAGAAAGGCCGATCCGAGAATCGCCAAATAGCCGAAGAGTTTATGTGCTTTGGCGTCATTCATAAGCAGGTTCCTTTCTCAGTTGAGGATTCGCTGCAATGGAGATTGGCGGATTTTTTTATCAGCCCGAGCCGGTCCCGGTTGAGTGGAGACTATTCCGGAAAACCCGCGATAAAATGGGGATCACCGGGTGTCCGGCTGTTCCAGATTTCGAAGACTGGACCGGCTGATCGGTTTATCGGATTGAGCCAGCACGCTGAATGAACCGTCGGTTTCCAGAACCACCGCCTCCACCGCATCCAGATCGAGAATGCCGTTTCGGCGGATGACCGCCAGAATCTCCCCGTGCTCCACCCGTTCCCGCCGCATGATGTCTTCCATAAAACGGCCCCGGTAGAAGATGATCGCCGGATGACTGGTGACGATTTTGTGAAATAGAGGGGATCGGATTTCAATCCAGGCCACGATGAGCTGAAGAATGATCAGCATTGCCAGGGCCAAAAGCCCGTCGGCCAGGGTCACCGTGGAAGGGAGAATGGTTGAGGCCAGTGTCGACCCGAAAGCCACCGTTACGACAAAGTCGAAGGCGTTCATGCTGGAAAGCGTGCGCTTGCCGGAAATCCGCAAAAAGGTCACCAGCCCGATATAGACCACGGTGCTCACCACCGCCACCTGCATCAGATTGTCCCAGTTTTTAAAAAACATGCCGATTCTTCCTCCTCATGGCCGTTCCCGGTTTTCATCCCACAAGGGGATGCCGGAAAACGAATATCGGTTCAGACGCTGTTCTGATATGCCGAACGGGATAAATGGAAAGAAAGATAAGGGATAAAGAAGAAAAAGCCCATACGGTTGATCCGGTATTTGCCGCCGGATTCAAACTGTATTTTCAGGCGGAACAGGTGCAGGAAATCCGATCATTCACGATTTGGACGGCGGCATTGGATTTCAGGAACTGATTTCTTTCTTGAGAAAGTTAAAGAACAGTCGGCGGGCATGTCTTTCCATCCAGGGGATATGACCACATTTTTGAAGGAGAATAAAACGGAAATCGGACAGAACGGCGGACAGCGGTTTTTCCACATCCCCGGCCGGATGAGGGTCGTAATCGCCGTGGAGGGCGATTACCGGGCAGCGGATGCGTTTTCCCATATCCAGCAGTTCGCCGGGCTTTCTCAGGTCATCGGCCGCTTTCCAAACCGCCTGATGTATGTCGGGCCGATAGGTGATCGTTTCTTCTTCCGCATCCTTGGGCAGCGGGTCGTAGGCGTCGACCCCGGCGAACAATTCCCCCAGTTGCCGGAAAGCATCCTGTTGGATTGTCGGATTCGGATTTCCAAGGCGGTCTACCAGCCGGTCCATTTCTGCACGACTCGAAGGACTGAGGCGGTTGAGCCGTTTCTCCAGCGTGCGCCGGCCGGATTCCGGCTCAAAGCCGCCGCTGCTCACCAGGATCAGCTTTTTCACCGTGTCCGGATGCCGGGCGGCCAAGATGAAACTGAGCCATGCACCCCAGGAAAAGCCGATCAGAACGGCGGGAACCAAGGCGTGTTGGTGAAGGATTCCCTTCAATTCCCGAACCTGCCCGTCCAGAGAAGATTCGGTCTGAAGCGGTTCCAGCACCCCGCAGACCGGCGCCAGAGCAAGGGCCACCGGTTTCATTTCACCGGCGGCACCGGGGCCGCCGTGGATCACCGCCAACGGATAAGGGGGGCCACCGTATTTTCGGGGATTTCCCATGGATCGTAAAGCCGCGCCTTTCATATTCCGAGAATAAATTACAGGTTTTCATCTTGAAAAATACGGGTTTTACCTGAATGCTTTTTTTCGGCTCCCGTGACATTCTAAATATCGCCCTTCTCGATTTTTTGCAAACAACCAAACCGGTAGACGCATACCCTCACCGGTATTCGGACAGGAGGATGACCATGCAAACGGTGTCATGGAAAAAGTTTCCGAAGGACATCACTTTCAAAGACTTCACCAGAGACATCCGCTCGGAGATTCAGGATGACAATGTCTATAACGGCGCCGCCGCTCTGGCCTATTTCTGGATGCTGGCGGTCTTTCCCGCCGCCATTTTCCTGCTCACCCTGCTGCCCTATCTCCATGTTCCCAATATGGAGGGGATCATCATGGATCTTCTGCACCGCATCCTTCCCGAGCAGTCGGCCTATCTGTTTACGGGAATGGTGGAAACGGTGACCTCGGAAAAACGCCACGGCCTGTTTTCCTTCGGCATCATTTTCACGATCTGGTCCACCATGGCCGGCATCTACGCCATCATGCAGCAGCTCAACATCACCTATCACGTCAAAGAGGCCAGATCGTTTCTCAAAGTGCGCAGCACCGCCCTGCTGCTCTCGCTAGCCGTGCTGTTTCTTGTGGTCACCGCCTTCGCCCTCATGGTCTTCGGCGGCGCCATACAAAAAGCGATGATCACGGTAGTCGGCACCAGCATGAGTCTTCACCTCTTTTTCACCCTGTTCAGATGGGTGGTTATCGTCTGCTCCCTGCTGATGGGGTTTGCAATTCTCTATTATTTCGGTCCGGACGTGGAACAGCGGTTTCAGTTCATCACGCCCGGGAGCGTTCTCGGGGTCTTCGTCCTGATTCTGACCTCTCTCGGGTTTCGATTCTACCTGAGCCTCTTTCCCGGGCTCAGCGCGACTTACGGCAGCATCGGAGCGGTGATCATTCTGATGCTCTGGCTCTACATCATGGGCCTGGCCATTCTGGTGGGTTCGGAAATCAACGTTTTACTCGAACATTACCATCCCGAGGGAAAAAATATAGGGGAAAAGAAGGAGCCCTCCGGATGAGGCGTTCGGCCGTAGACCGGTCGAGCCGTAGGTTTCGGCAGGGGAGTACGGCCTTTTCCAGCATCTATTTCGCTCGACGGCATCGATATTTTCGAAATGCCGGTCGTTTTTTCGATACAATCGGGTGAGGACCGGAATCATGGAAAACAATACGGTTTCCTGGGGCCGATTTGTCAAGGATATCACCAGCAAGCGTTTTGCGAAGGATATCTACGCGGAGATCGCCAAAGACAACGTCTTCAACGGCGCGGCCGCCCTGGCCTTCTACTGGATGCTGGCGATCTTTCCCGCGACCATTTTCCTGCTTACCTTGCTGCCGTACCTTCCGATTCCCGATCTCGACACCGCGCTCATGGATCTTCTGCACCAGGCCATGCCCGCGCAAACCGCCGACCTGGTTCAGAATACGGTCGATTCGGTGATGTCCGAAAAACACGGCGGGCTTTTCTCCTTCGGGATCATTTTTACGATCTGGACCGCCTCCACCGGGCTTTACGCCATCATGCAGCAGCTCAACATCACCTACAACGTCGAAGAGGGCCGTCCACTTCTCAAGGCCAGAGGCATCGCCCTGCTGCTGACCTTTATCGTCCTGATTCTGATCATCAACGCCTTCGCCCTGGTGGTCTTCGGCGGCATAATTCAAACCTGGCTCGCCTCGGTGTTCGGAAAGAGCGATCTGCTGCTCTTTTTTTTCGCGCTGCTGCGCTGGGTCATCATCACCTGTTTTCTGCTGCTGGGATTTGCGGTCCTGTTTTACTTCGGCCCCAACGTGGAACAACGCTTCAAATTCATCACCCCCGGCAGCCTTCTCGGGGTGATCGTGCTCACCCTCGCCTCCCTGGCGTTTCGTTATTACGTGACCAATTTCGGAAACTACAACGCCACCTACGGCAGCATCGGGGCGGTCATTGTTCTGATGCTGTGGCTCTATATCATCGGGCTGGTGTTTCTGGTGGGCTCGGAGGTGAATGTGGTGCTGGAGCATTACCACCCGAAGGGAAAAAACAAGGGGGAAAAGAAAGCGCCTACTCGAGGCACCCGTAATAGCGGTAATGGCCGGTGATCGGATAGCGAAACAGGGCGTCTTCCGCCTCCGGCCCTTGACCGATGTTATGTACGATCAGGGGGCGATCGCCGTCGTCGCTTCGCCGGTGGATGACGATGCCGATGTGGGGAAGATTGCCCGGCAGCATCCAGGTCACCAGATCCCCGGCAGCATAATCGCCTGCATCGTCGGACACCTTCAAAACCCGGCCTTTTCTTTCGAAAAACCGCTGCAGATTGGGCACCCGCCGGTGGTCGATATTGGGATCGGGCCGGGAGAGCCCCCAGATTGGAGATGAGCGGTCCTTTCCAGGGCCGCCTGAACCAGTCGGCTGCTGAAGCCGGCGGGTTCGCCGGCCCAAAAACCGTATCCGGTGCCGGTCTGCAGAAACAGGCAGAAAAATATCAGACACCTCAAATCGGCCGCGATTTTCCACCGGGGCTTCACAATTCTGAAAAAGACCGTCCGGTTCGAAGGAATCGGCGGTGGTTCGGCTTTACGGCCCGGGTTCATCGGCAAGGGCGGTCTCCTCCTCCGGGATTTCATCGGGAATGCGAATGGTGACCCGGAACCCCCGGCCGGGCGCCGTGTCGATGTCGACCTCGCCGCCGAGAAAATGGATGCGCTCCTGAATGGCGAACAGCCCCAGCCCGACGGTTTTTTCCCGCTTCTCTCTTAGTTTGGAAAGATCCCCTCCGCTTCCGTCATCGGCGACGCGAATAATGAGGTGATCCCCGTCCCGGCCGACTGCGATACGAGCGGTTTTTTCGCCCGAATGCTTTCGGCTGTTAAAGAGCAGCTCCCGCACCGAGCGGTAGAGGACATACGGCAGGATCGGCGATTGGGGATCGGCATTCGGCTCCGCATCGAGAACCACTGTCTGACCGTGCTTTTCTTTTATATCCTGCACCAACCATTTCAAAGCGGCCACCAGCCCGTTGTGGCGCAGGGTCGGGGGACTGAGTTCATGGGACAGGCCCCGGGCCTTTTCGATACAGTCATCGATCTGCTGCCCGAGAACCTGGGCATGGTTCTCCTGGGGCTCCGACAGAGGGCCGGCTGAAGTCAGCATTTTCAGCCGATACCGAAGCGCCGCCAACAGCTGTTGCAGGTCGTCGTGAAGAATCGCCGCAATCCGCTGACGCTCCCGTTCTTCGGTGTTGGACAGCTTCCGTGCCAGTTTTTGGAGCTGCTTGGACCGGCGTTCGGCCTCGGTGGTGCGCTCGGAGACCCGTCGCTCCAGGGTTCGATTCAAATGATGAAGCTCGGCCTCGGCAGCCTTCAGGCGCTGCTGCAGTTCCTCGCAGGTCGGTTTTGTCTGCTCTTGCATGGAAGGTTTTCTCTTAATCCACCACCGTCGGAATACAACTCAACGAGCAATTTTAGCCGTTGACGTTTGAATAGTCCAGAAAAAATTTGCCGAAGACCCACGCCCCGGACCTCACCCACAGGAAGGCAGGCCATGATGAATCGGCGCATAAGCACAAGTGGAGCCCGTCCCTGCCGGATGGAACCAGGCATTATTTCAGATGGGTCACGATATATGCCAGATGCTTACCGGTGGTGCCGCAGCACCCGCCCAGGACTCGAATGCCGTATCGGCGATTCAACTCGACCATGCGCTCGCCCCAGTCGGACACCGTTTCGGCCTGAAGCGCCCCGGAGCCGTCCAGATCAGAATGGTCGAGGGCGGAGGCATTGCCCTGAAACCCGATCAACCGGTTCAGGACCGATGCCGGCTGACGATGGGCCTGAAGAAAGGAGGGATAAGAGCAGTTGACCATATAGCCTGCGGGTGGTCGGCCGCAGTGATCGTCGATTCGGCCGAAAGCCCTTTCGAGGGTGTTGCCGTCGAGAATCTTGCCTTCCCGATCGATAACGAAACTGACGAGATAAGGCAATCCCGTTTCCGCCATGGCCCGGGCGATCCCGAGGGCTTCATCCGCCGCGGGCAGTGTCGCGGCCAACAGATAATCGGGCTCGGCCGCCGCCAGTTGTTCGATCTGCCAGGCGTGAAATGCATGAGCCGCATCTGTGGGCAGGCTTTCGGCGGGTGAATAGCTGTCGTTTTTGCATCCGACCAGACCGCCGATGCCAACCTTTCGGCCCCGA
Organism: Desulfococcaceae bacterium; assembly: GCA_046541495.1. Classification (GTDB taxonomy): domain Bacteria; phylum Desulfobacterota; class Desulfobacteria; order Desulfobacterales; family Desulfococcaceae; genus JAABSQ01. The sequence continues at coordinate 8,445 of JBKHDE010000106.1, read as the reverse complement.
TCCCCCAATTCGTCTCGAAGCCGTTTCAAAAACCGAACCGCATCGCCGTTGACGTCGGCGTCCACCCCGGCCTCCGCCAGCCGCTCCCGGTTGGCCCGCCAGGTGGGGGCGCACAGCAGAATGGGAACACCGGCATTCAAGGCGATATCGATATAGCCCCGATACAGATCCGACAACCGGCGCCGGCCGAGGTCCTGATAGATCAAAAGCGAATTTTCCAGACGCGGATGGAGATCCACTTCTTCGGATCGCCGCAAGGATTCGATGATGGCGGCCTCGGCCAAAACCAGGCGATGCCGCTCCAGTATGGTTTTCAGATTCATGTCCTGCCCTCTATCGTGTCGTATCGGGCGGATGGACAATCCCCCCCACAGGTCGATTCAGCCCCGTGCAACGCCTGCTGAATAGCGGTGCCGAGCTGGGCCATGGAATAGGGTTTCTTGATGAATCCCCGGGCCCCCAGATTCCGGGTCTTTTCCACATCCTCGGTTTCTGAAAATCCGCTGGCGATGACCGCTTTCTGACCCGGATGAAGGTCAAGGATGCGCTCGTAGGTTTCCAGGCCGCTGATGCCGGGGGACATGATCATGTCCAGCAGAACCAGGTCCGCCGATTCCTGGTCGACATAGCCGATCGCTTCTTCCCCGGACCCGACGCAGACCGGCTGATAGCCGAGCACCCGCAGGATGCGCTCCGCGATATCCAGCTGCTGGGGTTCGTCATCCACCACCAGTATCGTTTCCCCGTGCCCCTTCAGATTTTCGATGCCGGACGGCCGGGCCATACATTCGAGAGGCTCCTCGGTCACCGGAAAGAAGAGCTCGAAGACGGTGCCCCGGGCGTCGCTTTCCACATGAACCGCGCCGCCGTGGTCCTGCATGCTGTTCCAGACCACCGCCAGCCCTAAACCGGTGCCGCTTTTGCCCATCACCTTCTTGGTGTAGAAGGGTTCGAAAATATGGATCAGATCGGTTTCTGAAATTCCGTTTCCGTTGTCGGCGATGCGCAGCACCGCATATTCCCCCGGATCGAGGTCGAGCGCCCGGCCGGTCTGTTCATTCATCCGACGGCATTCCGTTGACAAAAGGATGCGGCCGTCGCCGTCGACCGCTTCCATGGCGTTGGTCACCAGGTTCATGATGCATTTTTTGATATGGACCGGTGAACACCGGATCGGGGGGAGCCGGGGATCGAGTTTGGTGGTGCAGGCGACCGTTTCATGGATGGAGTGAAGTTTTTTGTATTCCGGCGAATCGAGATGCTCCTGAATCAGGGCGTTGAGATCGGCCGGAACCTTGACGCTGGCCACCCCGCGGGCCACCGTAAGAAGATCCGCCACCACCGCCGCGGCCCGCTGTCCCGATTCCTGAATGGCTTCAATGGGTTTGCGAAGCGGGCTGTCGTCGGGCATCTGCATCAGAAGCAACTCGGGGTAGCTCACAATCCCCGCCAGAATGTTGTTGAGGTCATGGGCCACTCCGCCCGCCAGCAGGCCGATCGCCTCCATCTTCTGGGCCCGCTGAAGCTTGGCTTCCATGGCGGTCTTTTCCATTTCCGCCTGCTTCTGGGCGGTCAAATCATCATAGACGGCGACGATCTCTCCGGAAGGCAGTTTATAAACCGCGCCCTGGCGCCAGCCGCTCCGCCGGTCGTCCGAATAGAACCGCAGAGGAAGGCGTCGGGTCCGGCCGGTCCGCCACACTTCCTGGAACAGCGTCAGAAGACCGAACTTTCGAATGCCGGGAAACACCTCGGTCGCCGGATGACCGAGGACCGTTTCCCGGGTCACCGCTTCAATGCTTTCCACGGCCCGATTGATATCCCGAATGACAAAGTCGGCCCCGCCGTCCACCGCCTCGTAGACGGCGACCCCGCTGCTGGAATGCTCGAAAAGCTCCCGAAACCGCCGTTCGCTCTCGGCAAGCTCTGCGGTGCGCTGCGTCACCTTCTGTTCCAGCCGATCCACCAACTCCCGCAGTCGACCGGCCATGATGTTGAAGGTGCGGGCCAACCGGCTCAATTCATCATTGCCTTCTTCCCCCACATGGATGTCGAGATTTCCCGCGCGGAGTTCCTCGGCGGACCGGGTCAGCCGAACCACCCGGCGGGTGATGGATCGGTTGAGGATGCCGGCGATCAGGATCGCCAGAAGCAGACCCGCCAGGGTGACCCCGGCGGTAATGGCCAAAGCGGCGCCGAGGGCCTGTTGAATTCGCGTCCGGGCGTCTTCGACCGCTTCCCCGGCCAGAGAGATCAAGGCGGTGGAGATCGGTTCCACGGCTTCGGCCTGAAGGGCGAAATCATGGAACTTGGATTTGATGGCGACATCCACCGCCAGCATTTCTTCGGTCACCGATTTCCACCGGTCCAACAGCGTAATCAGCCGATCCCGCTGATCCGGAAGCAGATTCGGAACGTTTTCAAGGGCGCCTCGCAAACGGAATGCCGCATTGAAGGCGGACTGCATCAAAAAGCGCTTTCGGGTGATCCGATAGTCCTGGGCAAAGGATTTCATCTCCTGAAAAAAGCGCATCAGGGAGGGGTTGTTCCCGATCTCCGCCCGCATGGCTTGAAGGTGCTGCGCCATCATCGCTTCCAGGCCCCGCTCCGGCACCGCCAGTTCCGTGACCAGCTCCACCGACTCGATGGAGGTGTCGGCAAAGCGTTCGGCCGAAGAGAGATAAAGATTCAAATCCACATGGCGATCCCGCAATCCCCGGGCCACCTCGGATCGCTCAATCAGGTCCTTCAGTGCGCGGCTCACCGCAATCACACGGGCGATCTGCCTCACCGAGGGCTGGGCGTACTGCTCGTGGGCCCGGGCCAGGCCGATCTCCGGGTATTGCAGAAAAAAATCCCCATGCAGCCGGCGGGCCTTTTCCATTCCCCGGTCCATCTCCAGCACCATCCGCTGAATTTCTCTGGATGTCTGAATCGATTCTTCCGCTTTTCGAACGAATTGTATGGAGAAATACCCGGTGAGGGCCACCGCCAGGATGAGAAACAGCAGCAGACTGATCCCCACACCGAAACGGGTGGTGATAGACATGTTTTCCATGGATTCGGACACCTGTTTTTGAAGCGTCATCGTCCTTTCCTCAGGGGAAAAATGATCCGGTCGACTATGGCCGGATTTGTCTCATTCATTCCACGGCCACATGGGTAAACATGATATTGGAGACCAACCCCTCCAGACCGGCCGCCGGGTCATCCAGCCGCAGCACATCAAACACCGGCAGGGCGCAGTCTCCGAACCGATCACAGTCGAGCACGCCGGTCACCCCCTCAAAGTCATCCACCGCATAGAGCCGATCCCGAAGCGCCTGGCGGCCGATATGAAGCCGCCCGTCCGGCCCCGGAACGGCGACCGCTTCAATGGCCGTCATCAGCAGATCGGCGGCATCATAGGCGTTATGAAAATAACTCGCACCGGGACGGGTGCCGAACTTGGAGACATATACCATTGCAAGGGAATCCGCGGCCGCCCCTTCAGGCGAGGCCGGGCCGACGAAATACATCCCGATCCCCGCCTCCCCCACCGACTCGATAAAGGAGCTTTCGATCAATGCGCCGTCGCTCATCAGAAAAATATCATCCAATCCGGGAGTCGTCCGGGCCGTAAACAGAAGGTGGTTGCCCTCCGGCTGAAACAGGGGAAAAAACAGAAGCCCGGCCCCGGCATCCAACACCGCCGTCAATACCGGCTGCATCTCCGTATCCCCCTTATTGACGGCGGCGGACAGAACGATCTCTCCCCCCATTTCCTGGAAGGCATTTTCAAACCCCTCGGTCAATCCCCGGGTGTAGATATCCCCGTCATGAATCGTCGCCGCTTTGCGGACCCCGAGCCGTTGATAGGCAAATATCGCCGCGGCTTTTCCCGCGGACTCCTCGTTGGCGGCGGTTCGAAAATATCCCGGCTGCCAGTGGGAGGCCGGTTTCCCGGCTATGGCGGTCAAATACGGGGCGCTGTTGTTGCCGGAGATCATGGTCAACCCGGCATCGGACATGGCCTTGGAGGCGGTGGCGGCGGCCCCGGAGCAGGTGGTGCCCAGAATGGCCACCATCTGCGGGTCGGCGATGATCTTGAGGGCCGCATTGGCGCCGCCTTCGGCGGTGCAGCCGGTATCCTTCACCCGAAGCGCCACCGAATGCCCCAGAAGGGCGCCGTTCCTCCCATCCAGAGCCAGCTCGAACCCGCGAATCTGCTCTTTGCCCAGAGGCGCCACATTCCCGGAAAGGGCCTGCAACACCCCGATATGGATCGGCTCCCCGGGTCCGATCTCCACGCACCCGATGGGATCGGTGCATTCAAACACCGGCTTGGGTTTGTCGCAGGCCGAGATCAGGAAAACCGAAAGCCCGATCAGCAGTACCATTCGAATGGCGGAGTTGAAGAAGATCATGAATCAGCTCTCCGATTTACCATGCATGGCGGTTTTCTATCGCAAGATTTCATCTTTGCGAGACCAAACATTTCTGTTTATCATTTTTCACTATATTTTGGAAAAGGAAATTCTCGAATCGTGGTTGATGCGACCGGTTACAACGGATGCGCATCCAGAATCGTTTCGGCCAGGAACATGGAGCTGGTGAAGGCGGGAGAAATGGGGTTGAGCACGTGCAGGGCGTTGCCGTCCGCAGTGACCATGAAATCCATGACCAGCTCTTTGGTGGTCCAGTCCACCAGCTGGGCCCGAATGCCCGATTTGGGGGTCGGTTCCAGGTCGCCCACCTCGAGCCGTTTCACCAGTTTTCGGGCGTCCCGGTAGAAAAACGGCTTGAGGTATTTCCGGGGTTCGGTCAGGGCCACTTCCCGGAACTTGGGGTTGACCGCGAAGAGGGCCGCATCGGTGAGGGCGATGGGCAGACCCTCCCGATCGATGCCGGAGAGCAGGCCGTAATTTTCCCGCCCGAAGGCCGGAATGGCGGTGGGACCGAGATAAACATCACCGTGAACATTTCGGGTAAAATGGACCCCCAGAAACGGATTGCGAATATCCGGCACCGGATAGATGTTGCCGTTGACGGTATACGGCAGCCCTTTTTTCAGTTTCCAGTAGATTCCCTTGAAGGGCACCATTCGGTATTGTTTTCCCACGCCGAAGGCCCGGGCCACCCGGTCGCAGTGGGCGCCGGCCGCATTGATGAACCGGTCGAAACGAATCTCCCCCCTCGTCGTCACCGCAGTTTTCGACCCCTTGAGACCGCGGAAGGCGCAGTCGGTCACCACCCGAGCTTTCCCCGAGGCGATGAGGTCTTCGGACAGTCGATGAAGCACCGCTTTCGGGTCCACCATGGCGGTATAGTGGGAAAAAAGGGCCTTCTCCACCGTTCGAGCATTGGGTTCGATGTCGGCGAGCTGACCAGGGTCGATCATCTCCACCTTGGCCCCGTTGGCCACGGCGCGTCGATAAAGGGTCTCCAGCACCGGCAGTTCGGATTCGCTTCGGGCCACCACCGCCTTTCCGGTCTCCAGAATATCCAGCCCCTTCTCCAAACAGTAGTCCCGCATCATGCGATTGCCTTTGACGCAGGATTTGGCCTTGAGGCTGTCGGCGGCGTAGTAGATTCCGGCGTGGAGCACCCCGCTGTTCCGGCCCGAGGCGTGCCGGCCCTGGACCGGTTCTTTTTCCAGCAGAACAATCCCCTCGGCCCCGCGACGGATCAGTTCCCGGGCCAAGGTCACCCCCACGATTCCGGCTCCGGCAATCAGAATATCGGCCCCTTCGGGCAGCGCCATGGTCTTACCCCTTTCCATTCGAAACCAATGAGTCCCCGGAGCGCAGTGCCTGTTTCGACTTGGTTTTCACGCGGCGGACCTCGATCCATTGAACGCCCCAAATGATCAGAAAAATCGCCGCGCCCACCAGGCTGAGCCAGTAGATGGGCCAGAACAGGGCCAGACCCGCGGCATACATCAATGCCCATTCCAGCGGATACAGACGCCGAAGCAGGAACCCTTCCAATGCACTGGCAAAGACGATCAGTCCGAGCGCCGTCAACCCGACGGTCAACACCACCTCGCCGGTGGGGCCGTTTCCCAGGAGCGGCCGGTAAGCCATCACAATGGGAATGATATAAAGCCCCTTGGCGATCTTCCAGGAGGTGAAGGCGGTTCTCATGGGAGAAGCCCCGGCGATCCCGGCCCCGGCAAAGGAGGCCAGGGAGACCGGCGGGGTGACGTTGGCATCCTGGCTGTACCAGAAGACCACCATATGGGCCACCAGGATAGGGAGCCCGAGATCCATGAGCGCCGGACCCGCCAAAATCACCAGAACGATATAGGAAGCGGTCACCGGCAGCCCCATGCCCAGCACCAGAGAGGCTAACCCGATGAGCAGAATGGCCAGAAACGGGCTTCCGGCGGACAGGGACACCACCAGGCTCGAGAACTTAAGTCCCAGCCCGGTCAGGCTGACGCACCCCACGATGATGCCCGCACACCCGCAGGCCACCGACACCATGATGGCGTTTTTGGCCCCGGACTCCAGACCGTCGATGAAATCCTTGAAACCGAGACGGGTGGCTTTTCGGAACATGGCGGTGACCACCGTGGCCACCACGGCGATAAACCCGGCCATCATGGGACTGTAGTTTTGGATGAGCACATAGATGAGGATGCCCACCGGTATCAGGAAATGGAGTCCGCTCTTCAGGGTGGGCCAGAGTTTGGGAAGCTGGTCTCCGGGCAGGGGTTGAAGCCCCTCTTTACGGGCTTCGAAGTGGACGAAAAAAAGGACCGTCATGTAATAGAGAATGGCCGGTACGATGGCGATTTTGACAATGGTCAAATAGGAGGTATTGGTGAATTCCGCCATCAGAAACGCCCCGGCCCCCATGATGGGGGGCATGATCTGCCCGCCGGTGGAGGCCGCCGCCTCCACCGCCCCGGCGACATGCCGGCGGTACCCCACCCGCTTCATCATGGGTATGGTAAACGCCCCGGTGGTGACCACATTGGCTACCGCCGAACCGGAGACCGACCCCATGAATCCGCTGGCCACCACCGAGGTCTTGGCCGGCCCCCCGACCATCCGGCCGGTGATGCTGTAGGCCAGGTCGATGAAAAAATCGCCGCCGCCGGTCCGCTCCAGGAATGAGCCGAAGAGGATAAAGATAAAAACGAAGGTGGCCGCCACCCCGGTGGGCAGCCCCCAGATGCCCTCGGTGGTCAGATACAGGGTGGTGGTGATCCGTTCCACGCTGTAGCCCTTGTGGGCCAGCATTTCCGGCATGTAGGGGCCGAAATAGGCGAACAACAGAAAGGCCGCCCCGATCAGAGACATGAACAGCCCGATGGCCCGGCGGGTGGCCTCCAGAACCAGGGCGATGGCGACACACCCCATCACCACGTCGGTCCGGGTCCAAAGCCCCTGGCGTTTGATGATGTCGTCGAATTCGACCCAGATATAGCCGCCGACGGTGAAGGCGGCCGCAATCAGAATCAGATCGAATGCCAGAAAAAGATCGAATCCGGTCACCGAGGCCCGGCGAACCGGCGGAATCAGGGCGAATGCCAGGACCATGATCAGGACCAGGTGAATGGATCGCTGGAAAATGGCCGTCAGCGGGGAAATCCCGGCGGTGTAGAGCTGAAACAGGGACAATCCAACAGCAACCACGGTGATGCACAGGGCGCCCCATCCGCGATATCGGCGGCGGAATCCGCCGGTCTCCACTTTGGGTGAATCTGTTTTTGTCGCTTTTTCTGCTGCTGCCATAAAAATCCTCTATCTTGGGCTCACATCAAGGGAGGGGCAGGGTCCCCGCCGCTTTTCCAGATACACCGCCACCCGATGGCCGGCGGCCGTTTCGGAAAGATTGAATTCCCGATACCCGATCAGCAGGGTATGGTCCACGCCCGGTTGGCCGATCCGCAACACAAATCGCCCCAGCGGATAATCCATTCCGGTGATACGGGTCCATTTGCCCTCCTGCATCAAAGTTCCGTGACCCTCCCAATGGCCCATGCCCGCACCGAACATTCGAAAATAGGTGTCGGTCAGCACGATCCCCCGTTCGCGGTCCGCCTGAAAGACCTCATAGACCGGGGATATGTCCACGGAATGGATATACCGAATGGTAAAAGGTCGAGAATATCGAACTGGAATTTCCAAAAGGGGGGCGCCTGTCTCCAGATCATGGAAAACCAGGCGGGGGCAGGGCTCGGCAAGCGCGGGGATTACGGAAATGAAAAGCGTCCATCCGACCAGGAGAACGGTTGCTGCGATGCACTTCATGGATGAGAAACGGCTCCGCTGTCGGTTCGAAGGGGGATGATGATGGCGGGGCAGACTTCCCCCGCCATTCAAACAAATCCCCGTTTTGATCATCGTTTCGGCCAAGCCTGAATGATAGAGAGGCCACCCCGGTATATTGTCCCGGGCCGGGAAGCTGTTTGAGCGAATGCGAGTTCTTGCCGGGCCGGGAAAATATCCCGGG
>JBKHDE010000105.1:0-15276 GCA_046541495.1 Desulfococcaceae bacterium | reverse complement strand
TAAGGTGTTCCCGACTGTCATGATATTCCTGTGGCTTTTCATTCTGGAATGATTTATCACCGGCTTGCCGCCGGAAAACCTTTTTACCGCCGTCATGTTAGGATTTGATGAAACCCGGGGGAAATGATACTGATGAAAAACGGGCATCGGAGGCTCATGATATGAAAGGTTTGTCAAAAACATCAATTTGAAGGTTCGAACCAGGTGACGAAATGTATTGGCGATATTTGGACAGCCCCGTCGGACGGCTGTTTCTGGCGGGAAATGAGGACGGTCTGAAACTGATCAGCTTTCCAAACGGGAAAAAAACCTATCAACCCGAGGCGGGCTGGAAGGAGAAAACCGAAGCCCTGTCGGAAGCGGCCCGGCAGCTGAGCGATTACTTTGAAGGAAAACGGAAACATTTCGATCTAAAGCTCTCTCCGGCGGTGACCCCGTTTCAGGGACGGGTGCTTCAAGCGCTTCAGGAGGTCCCCTACGGCGAAACCGTCACCTACGGGGAACTGGCTCGGCGAATCGGGCAGCCCAACGCCGCCCGGGCCGTCGGAATGGCCAATGCCCGCAACCCCATTCCCATCGTGATCCCCTGCCATCGGGTCATCGGCAAGAGCGGAAAACTGACCGGATTCGGCGGCGGACTGGACATCAAGCAGAGGCTGTTGGATCTGGAGCAGGGCCTGCGCTGACCGCAAGTCCGGGCAAGACGACCTTATTTCTTGCCCTGAGGCAGGTATTTTCCCCGCTCTCCGGTTTCGGTGATCCCTTGGGAAATGACCAGCTTTTTTCCGATCTGAATGCCGTCTTCGAGCACCTCGGCATCGGTGCGCAGGGGGTTCCGGCGCAACGTTGTAGTGCGAGGGTAGCGGTGGGCCATGTATCGGATCAGCTGAGGATCTTCCATTTTCACCAATGCACTCGATTCCGCCGCCCTTTGCCCGGAGCGGATTTCGGCGGCCAGTTTGGAACGGAATCCTTCGATAATGCCGATGGCGAAATCGGTTTTCCGGTACCGGGTGAGCCCCTTGTTCCGGTTGTAGGACTTCCACTGACCGTCGATGTAATGGCGGACGAAGTCATGGACATAGGCCGCCATCTGCACATTCTGGGCGGTGCCGCTGATCTCCAGGACCCGGCCCATTTTTCCCTTCTCCAGCACGTAAGTCGGAATCCAGATCCCCTCCACGAAATAATATTCCCGAATCAGAGCGGATAATGCGTAGGCCTCGCGAAAATGGCGCAGGGCCGGTTCGCCCAAAAAGACGCTTACGAAATCCCGGTCCCGGCGATGTTCCAGAAGATCGATGTTGTGCTTGGCGATGAGCTGATGGGCCTTGATCATGGCCGCCTCCGCTTCATGCCGGTTTCGGCTCTGGGCCAAGGCCAGCAGCTTTCGAATGCGGATCAGGATGCGGTCCTCTTCCCGAAGGGTCTGCTTTCCGATTCTTTCGTGCAGGGGCGGGTAATCGCCCGATGCCCCGGGATTGGCCCGAAGCAGGGAGCAGGCCTTCTGAAAGGCGGGGCCGTGGGGTTTTTCGTTATCGGCGCCAAAGACCTGGTGGGTGAACTGATGTGCGATTTCATGATGCAGCACCTCCAGGACGCTGTCCCAGGGGTGGTTGAGAACGAACTCGCGGCTCAGACAGATTTCATGTTTTGCAGGGGACCAGTACCCGAGCCGGGAGGACATGGTTTCCAGGCGGAACATCGGTTTGATCATGGCCCGGCGGTATTCCGACGAGAGCCAGACCAGGGCCGCGTCCCACTCCAGGGACAGGCCGTGAAGGATTTTTCGTTCCAGTGCTTTTTGAATCGAGCGGGCTCGGTTCTCTGAATCGGAGGGTGCCATTCGGGGTCCTTCCATTTTTTCTTGGGTTTCAACAGAGGCAATCCATAGCCTCCCCTTGCGATAAATTCAAGAAAATTTTCGGTCTTACTCATCGTTTCGTCAAAGCCTGAATGATGGAGGCCGGCCCGGGATATTCTCCCGGGCCGGGAAGCTGTTTGAGCGAAAGCGAGTTCTTGCCGGGCCGGGAGAATATTCCGGAGCGGCCGGAACGGCGACCCTGTCCAAGTCTTCCCTCCATATTTAACGCAATTTTAACCTGTTCTTAGCACCCCCCTAATATGAATGGGCTATATCGGCGTGACCGGAACGAGCGGGAAACGGCTTTCAAATGATCCGACCCCATTCCTCAGGAAGGGGGGGAAGAATAAGAAGTTCCGGATGGGAAATCCAGCTGATCGAAGTGAAAAACTGTATTGTGATAATAATCAAAAAAAGAATTCAGGGTCATGAAATCTTCACGATGAAGGAGGCCTCATGAGCGCGGTCACAATGCTGATGCCATCCGCCGGGGAAGGAGACCGATGGACTCCGGAGACCTGGACGGCCGAGGAGCTGCCTCGAATTCTGGATCTCTTGGGAACCGGACCCCATGCCCCGCCGGAGCTGTTTGCGGAGGCGATTCCCTTTACCCTCAACGACACCACCGCCGGGGCTGAAAACGAGCTTCAGGCGGTGGTGATCGGCGACCGGGACCGGGTCGATTTTCCCCTGACCCTCGAAGCCTCGAACTATTTTCAGAACCTGCGCAAACGAGCCGAGGCCGGGGATACCTCCCGACGGCTCCTGAATGACCTTCGGGCGTACCTCGACGACAATCCCGATCGGGTCTGGGAAAACAGCTGGGTCCGGTTTTCCCGGGCCCGGTTGAGCCGGTTTGCCGAGGAGGTGTTCAGCCGGGACTTGAAAGCCGATAAGGCCCTGGCGTGCGGTCCGGAACGGAGCGATGCCTGCAAATTCACGCCGGTTCTTCGTGGGGAAGCCCGGGTGCGGGTTCCGGTCAGCTATCTGCTCAAGCTGGCCCTGGCCGATGCCGTCGGCGCCTCCGACGAGGTCCATCCCACCGTTCGAACGACCGGTGAGCGGCTTATGGGCCATTTTTTAAACGACAACTCCTCGCCGGAAATTTTTTCCTTCTATCCGGTTCCGGTCACCCGAAGCTTCGGCATGGGCAAGGGGGTCGCCCGGGAGACCCTGAAGCGGTTTCTCCTGAGCCAGCTTCTGATTCAGTACGCCAACCGCCGGTTCGGACTCATCGACAGCGGCCAGCGGGCGGTGATCTATTTTGCCCCCCACACCCATATTCGACAGAAACGGCTCAATGATCTCATCTCCGACGCCTTCTACCGGGAGCTTTTTATGAGCCCCTGCCTCTGCGGCTGGGACCGGGGGGAGGAGAAGCACCGCTACATGGGGCTTTGCCACCAGGTGCTGTCCCGAAGTCAGCTTCATGCGGTATCCCAGTTGCGGGAGGCCGGGATCATCACCCGAAACCTGGTGGTGATGCCTTCCCTGTCCAATCTGAGCCTGGCCAACAACGGAACCCATATCAGCCTGGGCAGCCGAAAACTCAGCGGCTTGATGGCCGATCCCGGGTCCGGATTCGGATGTCGGGAAGAAAAATATATGGGGGACCTGGCCATCAAGATCATCGAGCATTTTCTGCCGCTTTTTGTGGGGACTTACAGCGCCGCGCCCTACCGCCTCGATTTCTGGGACTTCCATCCGGAAAAAGCCCTGGGGTTTCTTCCCCATGAACTCGATTTCACCCATTTGCGGATGATCTGGCGGCGGTGGAAAAAGAAGGCCAAGCTCAAGGTCTTCGGCCGTCCGGTCACCCCCTTCGGCCCCAGGGCCCTGGATCAATGGTTCAGCCGCGGATTCGGCCTCAAGGGGGATTTCGTTCATGATTTCCGACTGCTCGATTATTTTGTGGCGGTCAAAAGCACCGACCGAAGCCCGGCCCTGGACGGCGCCCTCGAAAACCAGACCCGCCTGAAACAGGACCTCTCCGATTTCGGGGTGTTTGATGCGGCCATGCCGGTCTATCTGCTGTATCGCCTTCGGGAATTCGCTGCTATGGGGTTTTCCGGATTCGAGGGGCGCTATTACAGCCAGTTCGAAAACATCATGACCGATATGGGCGCGGCCGCCGGTTTCCAGACCCTGATCACCGCCCTGGCCTATAAATATATTCTAGGCGGAGAGATCACCCATAGAGATATTCCCGATGACCCCACTCTGGAGAGCGAACGCCGGCAGGTCTTTTTCGGCGCCGCCATCGGGATTCCCACCTTTTATTTTCATAAACACACTCGAAACCGGTTTTTGCAGCGAATCGTGACCCGCACCCGCCGCACCCGGTTGAGTCGTCGCTATCCCGGTTATATCCGAGTCTACAATGAGGAGTATCGGCGGGCGCTTCTGAGCGTAATTCGCGAAGACGGTCCGGATTTGATCGAGATGATGGGGGCCGAGGAAACCCTTCGGGATCTCACCCAACGAATCGATGACCCCAAAGGATGCTCCGCCGCCGGCCGCCTCACTGCGGGAATCCTGGAGAGCGCCGGGTCGGTCCATCCCATGAAACTGGACGGGGAGGAATTCGGCCTGGCATCGGAACGGTTTTACCGGACCACGCTTCGCAAACGCCAGATGCAAGCGGCCCTGGACCTTCTGGAAACCGATTTCAAGAATATGGATGCCTATGCCATCCTCGGACGGGATGTTTTTCGGGACTCCCTGGCCCATATTTTGGGGCGGGCAAGCGCCGGGTCCTTCTTGAACCGGGTCCGAGCCCAGGCGGCTGAGGAGCGGATCGATGAAGCGGACCTGGTCCGCCTGATTCACCTCACCCTGTTGTCCATTCACCATGACATTCGAAAAGCAGAGCAAAGCGAGTTTGCATGAATCCATTGCCGCCCCATCAATATATTCAGCGGGAAACCGCCCGCATTCAAACCGAGCATCTTTTCAGCGACCGACTGGTGAACGCCCTCTATTCCGATACCCGGGAGCGGGGATCGCACCTCTTTCGGGCACTGACTTCGGCCCGAATGTCGAGCCTGCTGGGGTTTTTGACCTATGACACCCTGGTGGGGGCCAAACTCTCGGGCGCCGGGCATTTTTCCCGAAAGCTCGGCATCGACCTGTCCGAATGCCTCGATTCGCCGGAGACCTTGAATACCCCCCGCAAGCTGTTCGAGCGAAAGATCCGCTACCGGGCCTGCCGGCCCATGGACGAAGACCCGGCCGTGGTGGTCTCTCCGGCGGACGCCAAAATGCTGGTGGGCTCTTTTTCCAAAACATCCCAGATTTTCCTCAAGGAAAAATTTTTCAGTTTTGAGGCCCTGCTGGGGGAAGGCAGGACCCGATGGCTGAAGGTCTTTGCCGACGGCGATTTCGCCATCTTTCGGCTCACCCCGGACAAGTATCATTACAACCACCTGCCGGTCTCGGGCGAGGTGGTCGATATTTACGACATTCCCGGAACTTATTATCCGTGCAACCCCGGGGCGGTCATGGCCCTGGCCACCCCTTATTCCAAAAACCGGCGGGTGGTGACGGTGATCGACACCGATGTGCAGGGCGGTTCCGGAATCGGGCCCGTGGCCATGATCGAGGTGGCGGCATTGATGATCGGAGATATCGTCCAGTGCTACAGTGAACATGAATATGATGATCCGAAACCGGTCGTATCGGGCCTGTTTGTAAAAAAGGGACAGCCCAAGAGTCTCTACCGGCCCGGCAGTTCCACCGATGTTCTCATTTTTCGAAAAAATCGAATCCGGTTTTCCTTCGACATCGTCATGAACATGTTTCATCCCGGGGTGCGGACCCGATTCTCCGAAGGATTCGGCCGACCTCTGGTGGAAACCGAGGTGGCCCTGCGGTCCGGGATCGGACGAAAAATAAACAACCATGAAGGAGAGAGCAGCGATGAATGATGAATGGTTTGTCCTGGGGCTTACGGCGGTTTTTACTCTGGTCTTGAGCTGGGGATTTCGCACCCTGCCTCAGGAAAAATGGCAGATCCTGGCGGCCCTGCCCACATCCAAGGACGGCAACGGCGGGTGGATCGGGCAGAACATTACCTATTACGGAGTGTTCAACGCCAATGCCTATGTGCTCGGAGTGGCGGTGTTTATTCTGCTGCTGGGTTCCTTGTCCCTGCCCCTGACCCGTATTGTCGTCGCGGTGGCGGCCCTGTTGGCCGTATGCATGCCGGCCGCCAGTCTGGTGGCCCGGGCGGTGGAAAAGAAGCGGTATACGTTTACCGTGGGCGGGGCCTCATTTGTGGGGATACTGATCGCGCCCTGGCTGGTGACCGGGCTCAATGCCGTCGTGGCCCCGTCGGCGGCGATTCCGGTGATGCCCTTTTTGGCTGCTTTGGCGCTCGGGTATGCCTTCGGAGAGGGGACCGGACGATTGGCCTGCATCAGCTTCGGATGCTGTTATGGCAAGCCCCTGTGCCGATGCCATTCCCGGATTCGAAAGCTCTTTGAAAAGCGCAGTTTCGTGTTTCTGGGGGCGACCAAGAAGATCAGCTACGCCGATGGTCTGGAAGGCGAGCGGGTGATTCCGATTCAGGCGGTGACTGCCGTGATCTACTGCGGCTGGGGGGTTCTCGGGGTCTATTTTTTTCTGAAGGGATTCTATTTTACCGCCTTTTTCACCACCCTGGCGGTGACCCAGGCCTGGCGAACCGCCTCGGAGTTTTTTCGGGCCGACTACCGGGGAGGCGGAAAGATTTCCGCCTACCAGATCATGGGGGGGATCTCCATCCTCTACGGCCTGATCATCCTCTTTTTCTTTTCCGAGCCGATATTCCTTCGACCGGCCATCGGAACCGGGCTGGGGTACCTCTGGCGTCCGGAAATAATTCTTTTTCTTCAAATTCTCTGGGTGGCCGTGTTTCTCCACACCGGTCGCAGCCGGGTAACCGGCTCTTCCCTTTCATTTCATGTGATTCGGCAGCGGGTTTAACCGAAATTGAATCCGATCTTCATATTTCTGTAACAATGAACCGATAGAAGTATCCTGAAGCCCGATACTGTTTTTCTCCATGAATCGGGCGTTTTCATTTTATCTCTTCCTTCAAGGGGCGGCTTTCGGCCGCCCCGGCTTTATTCCGGAACCAGCGGCTGTTTTTTTCGATAGGCCATTCCCTGAAAGATCGCCACCACTTCACCCGTGTCGTCGGTCACCCGAACCGTATAGGTGGACAGCTTCGGGTTGGCGGTGATCTCTTCCGCCTCGGCGGTCAGAACCCCGCCGGCGGTGGCCTTCAAAAAGGAAATGGAGGCGTTGATGGCCACCGCCGCCGTGCCGTGTGAATTGGAGGCGGCGGCAAAGGCCAGGTCGGCCAGGGTGAAAACGGCGCCGCCCTGGGTCATCCCCAGCCCGTTATGATGCGCCTCGGTAATCTTCAGTCGGGCCGTGGCCCTGCCGGGGGAGACCGAAACCAGCTGTATTCCCATTTCCCTCGCGAAACGGTCCCGGGCGATAAATGCCTCGGCCGATTTCTTGTCATCATTTTCTTTCATGGATATCCGGCTCATCGAATCAGGGTGATGACGGCGGAAGATGCCCGCCGGTCGCTTCAATGTAGAGGTTTTTCCGTTTCTGTCAACACAAATTTGTAGCTATGATAAGTCCTTGATATCAATATTTAAAATAATGGGAACGGCTGCCTGTGCGAATCGTTGCCTGTTTGAGTTGTTGAAAAGGGCCTGCGAATGGCCTATACCCTATACGGCGGGGACGGCCATAAGATCGACCGGATGCATCGGCTTTGATGATCGTTTCGGTCAGGCCTGAATGATCGACAGGTCGAAACGGTGATCATGGCCGACGGAACGGCGGGGTCCCGCCAATCTTTTCAACCGAAAGGACGGCTGTGTTGAATCAATCTGCAAGTATTCATACGGAAACGACCCGGCCCGAGGACAACGACCGGGGCTTGGTGGCCGTGGTCAACGACGACATCATTCAACTGCGGGTGTTGACCGGCCTTCTCCATGAAAACGGGCTTCAGGTGCTTTCCTGCCGGAGTGCGGACGACGCCCTGGCCCGAATGGACCCCGACGCACCGCCCGACCTGATCGTGACCGATCTGCACATGCCGGGCATAGACGGGTGGCGGTTCTGCCGCCTGCTGCGTTCCGCAGAATATCCTCAATTCAATCGGGTCCCCATTCTGGTCAACTCCGCCACCTTTTCCGGAGAGGATGCCTGCCAGATCACCGCCGAACTGGGGGCGAACGCCTTTATGCCCTCGCCGGTCAACGGCCCCTGCTTTGTCGAACAGGTGCGGAATCTGCTTCGGGGAGATATTCCAAGCCTGACCTCCAAGGTGTTGATCGTGGACGATTCCGCCTCCCTGCTCTGTTCCCTGAAAGAATTTTTTGAAAACCACGGGTACCGGGCTTATACCGCCGCGAACGGGGCCGAAGGGCTGCGCCTGTTCGAGACCCTGCGCCCGGAGATGGCGGTGCTCGATTTTCATCTGCCGGATACGGACGGAGAACGTCTTTTGCTGAAAATGAAGGCCCTCAACCCCCGGTCCGTCTTTGTGATGATCACCAGTGATCCCCGGCCCGAACTGGCCCTCAACTGGATGCGAAACGGCGCCGCCGCTTATGTGAGAAAGCCCTTCGACCCGGTCTATCTGATCACCCTCTGCGAGAATGCCCGAAGGGAGCGTTCCTTGCTCCATGTAGAGGAAATCCTGGAGGCCCGGACCCGAGAGCTGCGGGACAGCGAGATTCGCTACCGCACCGTTTTTCAGAATGCGCCGGAGATGATGTGCTCCCTGAACGAGGCCGGCCGAATCTGTGACGTGAACCGCAAATGCCTGGAAAAGTTGGGTTATGAGCGGGAGGAGATCATCGGAAAATCCCTGGCCTCGCTTCTGATTCAAGAGCCGGGTGAAGAATCCGCGGCTGACCCCGTCGAATTTTTGACCGGTCCCCGGGGATGCAAAGACATGCCCTGCCGGCATGTCAAAAAAGACGGCTCGGTCATGCAGGTGCTGGTCAACTGCGAAATAGTGCCGGATCCGATTCTGGAAAAAATCCGGCTCTGCGTGATTCGGGATATCACCGAACAGAAACGGAATGAACGGATTCGAATCGGCCGATCCCGGGTGCTGGAAAAGATGACCTCCTCCGTTTTTCTTCCCGAGGTCTTGACCACCCTGGTGGAGGCTTCCGAAGCGGTGAAGCCGGACATGTCGGGTATGGTGCTGCTGTTCGATCGCGACACCGGCCGAATTCGACACTGGATCGCCCCGGGCCTGGCCGATGCCATCGACCAGGTGATCCGCAGCGGAGACCTGGACCTGCTCAGGGACCATCCGCTCCTGGAGGTCTGCAGGCGAAAGCGGATGATCGCCGGGGATGTTCAAAAGGAGGATTGGCACAAGGGTCTAAAGGCGCTGCTGAAAACCCACGGGATTCATGCCTTCTGGACCGAGCCGATCGTTTCTTCGGACGGGGAGGCCTACGGTGTTTTGGCCCTGCTGGCCCGGCGGCCCTGCCGGCCGGACGCCGCCGATTCGGAGTTCATGCGCGGCACCGCCCAGCTGGCCGCCCTGGCCATTGAGCGGAAACGGGTAGAGGATGCCCTTCGCGAGAGCGAACACCGCTACCGCAGTCTGGTGGAGGGATCGCCCCTTCCCATCCTGGTGCATACCGGGGAACGGGTGGCCTTTGTCAACCAAGAGGCGGTGAGGGCCTTCGGCGGCCGGTCCAAGGATGCGCTATTGAACAAGCCGGTGCTGGATCTGGTCCATCCCGAGGATCACCAAAAGGCGATGGAGCGGATTCGGCTGATGTATTCCCGAAAGGCCTCGGTGCCGATGATCGAGGAGCGGTTTCTTCGCCTGGACGGCGAGTCCTTCGACGTGGAGGTGGCGGGAACCAGCATCGATTATATGGGCAAACCCGCTTCTCAGGTGGTGTTCCGGGACGTCACCGACCGGAAACAGGCTGAGGCGGAGCGGCTCAAGCTGGAGACCCAGATTCAAAAATTCGAGAGCCTCACGGTCATGGCCGGCAGCATCGCCCACAGTTTCAACAATCTTCTGATGGGCGTCATGGGAAACATCGATCTGGCCATGGGTCACCTGGATGCGGAATCGCCCCTTCGACACAGTCTGCTCGGGGCCTGCAAATCGGCCAAGCGGGCTTCGGAACTGAGCACCCTGATGCTGACCTATACCGGTAAGAAGCAGGCCGACAAGACCCTGGTGGATCTGGTGGATATCGTCCAAGAGATGATCGAGGTGCTGGAGGAGGTCTCGGTCTCCAAAAAGGCGGTGATGACCTTCAACCGGGCCGTCGAATCCGCCTATTTTTATGGAGACCCGATCCAGGTACGAGACCTGATCATGCAGCTGGTGATGAACGCCTCCGAAGCCTTGGGAAATGACGGCGGCGCCATCACCCTCACGGTGGATAAAGGCTTCTGTGATCCTCGGCGCTACCGGCACCCGGCCTTGAAAACCGAATTACAGGAAGGGGAATACATCTTTCTGGAGGTGACCGACACCGGCTGCGGGATCGATTCGGAGGCCCTGCCCAAGGTATTCGACCCTTTTTTCACCACCAAATTCATGGGCCGGGGCATGGGGCTGGCCACGGTGCTCGGGGTGATTCGCGCCCACAACGGCGGCATCGCCCTGACCAGCGAGCCCGAAAAAGGCAGCCGGATTCGAATCGTGTTTCCGGCGATTCAGGCCAAGGAGAAGGAATCGAAAACCGGGTCCAAACCGATTCCGAAGGAGGGCGACACCTGGCGAGGCAGCGGAAAGGTCCTGCTGGTGGATGATGACGAGGTGGTGCTCGGGGTGGGCAAAATGATGCTTGAAAAGCTGGGGTTCGAGGTGGTTACGGCCGCGGACGGGTTGGAGGCGGTGACGGTTTTTCGGGAACAGGCTCAGACCTTGCGATGCGTGGTGTTGGATCTGTCGATGCCTCGAATGGACGGAGAGGATACCTTTCGGGAGATTCGAACCATCCGGAAAGACGTTCCGGTGCTTCTTTCCAGCGGATACACCGAAGAACAGGTCTGCTTTCGGTTCAAAGAGTCGGCGCCGGCCGGCTTCATCCATAAACCCTATCGGCTGTCGGTGCTTTCGGAGAAGATTCGGGAGGTGCTGGAACCGAAAGGCTAAACCGGCCGCTGATCACAGGGGCGGTTTGACTGGTTTGCCGATCGACCTCCGTGCGAGGGATTCGCTTCGGCGACGGTGCCGGCGGACGATGATGCAGCAGAGGTAATAGCTCAGAATCGCCAGGGGCAGACCGGCCACCATGCCGCCTACCGTCAGGATCCAGATAATCTTCGGAGCGCATTGAAGCAGAGCAAGAAGGTATTCCAGAGAGAAATCGCATTCCAGGGTCGAGGGGGATGCGATTCCCAGCCAGGCCTTTCCCACCCGGTAGGTCCAACCATATACCAGCGGCGCGGATATCGGATTGGTGATGAAAACCGCCGCCACCGCCGAAATGCGGTTCCCCCTGAGGATCGTCGCCAGGCAGATCGCCATCACCGAGTGGCAAATCATAAAGGGGCTCATCCCCACGAAAATTCCCGCCGCAAACCCCCGGGCGATCTCTCGGGGACTGCCGTGAAGGGACAGCAAGCGTTTCAGCCCATGCCGAAACCGATCCCGGGGGCCACTTCTCGCGTCTGTTTCTGTACTACACCTGTCGGTTTTTCGGTCCATGGGCGGCGAATATCCGAAGGCGGTGAGAACCGGTTCTGATTTCATCGCCTGAATTTGGTCACGGGTTTTTCACCGGCAATGCCGGAAGCTTCAGGAGATGCCGGGGATGGTCGAACCCGCAGGGCTTCACCGACTTTGAGGGTCCGAATTTGGCCAATCGGGTTGCATCCGGCGGACGCCGGCCGTCGAACAGGTCGCAGGCCCGGTAGTATTTAAGGTCCTCAAACCAGAGGCGGCGGTATTCCGGGTCCCGGGAAAACTTCCGAAGCACCGATCCGGGCGCGGACCGGGCCTGAAGCAACGGGCCGAAAAGCTCCGACGGGTCCCGGAAGCACTCCCAGTCGCATTCCAGACATCCGCTGCTATTTTCAATTCTATCGAGATCCAGGTTTCTGAAATCCCCCATATTTTCATGACCCCGATACCCGCAGGGATAGGTCATGCCGTCTCGAGCGTCGATGAAGAAAAAATCGATGCCCCCCCGGCAGGGGCAAGGAGAGAATGTTTCATCTCCCGCATACTGTCTGTGAAGGGCGTACAGGGAAATTCGCGGAGAAAAGATTCGAATTCGGGATCGGAATTCCGGGATGGTGTCGAGCAGGGCTTTGAACAACAGGGCCTTTTCCGCCGGTGTATACCGCACCACCGCATCCTCGGAACTGGCCGCATAAACCGGGCTCAGGCGGTCGACATCCGCATCCGGTTTCACCGACATGGGATAGCAGCTGTTGACGATGGTGAACCCAAGGTTGATGACGAACCGGTAAAAGGCACGGAAAGCATTTCGATACCGATCGTAAAAACAGGCGGTATATTCTTCGGGGTTTTCCTGAATGCCTTCGGGCGGGGCCGAGCGGGTGGCTTCCGTAATATTTCGGTTGATGCCCAGATTCACCGAGGGATAGATGCCATGCCGGTGGAAGATGGGAAGCGCCTTTTCGATGCCGGCGACCACTCCCGGAAATCCCCGCATGGATTCATGGATGGCGGGAACGGCCGAATCGAGGCTGATCCAGAAGTTACGGATCGGCGTCTCGGCCAGGGCCTCGGCAATGGTTTCGATTCGGTCTTCGAATCCGGGGCGATCGGCGCCGGTGAAAAAAAAGCCGTTGGTGCCGGTGCGTAGAAAGGGGATTCCCGCTTGCCCGGCATACCGGATCAGCGCCATCAGCTCTTTCCGAAACAGCATCGGCTCTCCCCCGGTCAACGAAAGCGCCCGCACGCCTTTTTCAGCGGCGGCGTCGATCATGCCCCGGACCGCATCCGAGCAGAGCCGGGACCGCTGGAATCGTTCCGTGGTCCGCATTCCGCATTGGGGGCATCGGGCATTGCAGTGGTCGGTCAGCTGAATCACCAGTTGACCCGGAACCCGACCCCGAAGAAGACGTGCGGCAACCTGATGGAAATTGTGAATTCGTTTCATGAAATCCTGATTCGGTTATACCGCCTTTTGAAAGGCGAAAGGTTCGGCGGCGATTGTTTCTTCCTCCAGCATTTCCCAGGATCGGATAAAGGCGTTTTCAAAGGAACGTTCTTCCATGAATTCCCGGGCCGCGGTCCCCATGGCGGTTCGTTTGAGCCGGTTCGTGGTGAGTTCCCCGATCGCCTGCGCCAGTCGGTGTGCATCCTTGCCCGGCACCACCAGACCGGTTTGATCCGGCAGGATGTTTTCGCAGGGGCCGCCCCGGTCCGAAACGATCACCGGCAGGCCCGAGGCCTGGGCCTCCAGAATGACGTTGCCGAAGGTATCGGTGGTGCTGGGGAAAACGAATATATCGCTGGAGGCATACACGGCCGAGAGTTCCTCTCCTTCCAGATAGCCGGTAAAGGTGCATCGGGCGCCCCTCATGGCGCGGATCATCTCCTTGAGGTAGGGACCGTCTCCGACCACGATCAGATGGAGATTTTTCAGGCTTGCATTCAGGGATGTGAATGCCTCGGCCAGGACCGGCAGGTTTTTTTCTTTCGAGACCCGGCCGACATAGAGCAGTTTCACCTCCTCTTCGATATGGTAGCGTTTTTTCAGCAGACCGTTTCGCTTTTTCGGATGAAACTGATCGGTGTTGATTCCACGGGGAAAGAGCCGGATCTTGTCGGGTCGAATGCCTTTTTCGGTCAGCTCTTCGGCGGAGCTTCGGGAGGAAACATAGATCTGGTCCATCTGGTCGTAGTACCAGATCATGTATTTCCATGTCAGGTCCTCGATGGCCGCATCCCCGGTCAGATACTGGGCATACTGGGGAAAGGCGGTGTGATAGGTGCCGTTGATGGGCAGCTTCAGGATATGGGCGATGGCCAGCGCGGCCAGGCCGATGGGCCCCGGGGTGGCCGACTGAATATGGGTGAATTTTTGTTCGTAACAGTAGTTGAGCATTTCCAGAAAAGGCGGATAGAAGAGCTTCTGCTCCGGGTATTCGGGAAGATCATACACCCCGATGGGGGCGAAATTTCGAATCCCTTCCCGGCTGGACCGGTTGTCTGCATCGCAGGTGATGATGGT
Organism: Desulfococcaceae bacterium; assembly: GCA_046541495.1. Classification (GTDB taxonomy): domain Bacteria; phylum Desulfobacterota; class Desulfobacteria; order Desulfobacterales; family Desulfococcaceae; genus JAABSQ01. The sequence goes on along the minus strand of JBKHDE010000105.1, from coordinate 1,200 downwards.
GAGGTCTTTGTCGTTTCTGAGGGCCACCTCCACCTGCTGCTGAAGGGTCTGGGCCACGCCGTTGACATCGTAAAAGGTGTCCGTGAAATGGGCGACCCGGGCGGTCCGGGCCTGACGGCGGTATTCATATTCGCTTCTGGAATAGGCCTGAACGATTTTGTCGTTCAGGGCCTTGTCTTTGGTGAACTGGACGAAGGAGACGAAAAAGGGGGCCAGCAGGGTATAGAGTCCTCCGGCCGAGCCGATGGTCTGGAAAATGTTGAAGACGTTGGCGCCGGAGAGATGCCCCAGCAGGTGGTTGGCCGAATGGGAGAGCACCTTATTGGAGACCTGGTTGACGAAATCGAACCATTTCTTTTCCCTTTCCTCAAATGAGCCGGTTTCGGATTGAGCGATATCTTCCAGTTGCGAATTTTCCCGAAGCAGCCGATCGGTCTCCTGGCGGATCAACCCCATCAGCGTCTCCGGCACTTCGGCGGCGGCCCGGTTTCGCCTGCGGTGGTTTAAAAACAGGTAGATCTTGGACATGAACCCCCCGTCGGGCTCGGAATCGGGGCGCAAAGACCGGTCGAGGTATTTGAGCAGCAGGTCCCGGTGGATGTGGCGCTCCAGATTGAATTTGTTGCGGTAAAACTGATAGGCGATGCCGTAGAGGTTGTGGGCCATGGTCAGCGGAGTGGAGGCCTGGCTCATGACCCGGGTTTTATGGCTCCGCAGGCCGTCCAGAAATGCCTCCATCGTTTGGGCGTCCGCCACCCGGGTGTAGGTCCGGGCGATGTTGAGGCCGCTGTGGTCGTCCGATCCGCCGGTAAGGGTCTTTTCCCAGGGTTTTTCAAATTTGGCCTCGAAATCATACCGGTTCTGAAGCCGATCGATATCCTGAGGCCTCAGTCCGGACAGTACCCACTCGAGGCTCTGATTTTGTTCGTCGCTTCGGGCCCCGTTCAGTTCGAAATTCCGGAAGAGCAGCAACATCTGTTCAAAGTGACGAATGGTGAGCCGGTCATTCACCGCATACAGCGGGTGGGCCGCTATCGAAATAATCGCTTCACCGTGCAGATAGGCGGCCAGTTCAAAGATGTTTTTCCGAAGCCGCTGGATTTCCCGGTGCTGATTTTCGGTGATGTTCAGGGCCAGAATGTGGATCTTGCAGCCGTCTTCCGGAAAATAGGTGGTGATCTCTTGGCTGATGAAGGTGTC
>JBKHDE010000104.1:0-15290 GCA_046541495.1 Desulfococcaceae bacterium | reverse complement strand
TCGGTTGCCCGGAGAGAACGGCCTCAGGCTCACCGGAAAGATCAAATCCCGAATGTTTTTTGTCGCAAGGCGGATCGGATCCCTATTTTGACGACTCCCCTAAAAAGAATGGCCAACCCGGCGCCGATTGGGTATACTTGTCGGATACTGGCGTTTTACGGAAAAGACGCTGAAGCCAACCGATGCGCATGGAAGGCGAAATCGGTTCGGTAATGGGAGATCGGCTCTAAGCCGGTGTTGAATTTTCCCCTTTCGAGAACAAAGAAATTGTCTATCAAGGAAAACCATGCCTTCAAAAAACGCCGTTGATGAAACCGGCGGCACCGCCGAAACCAGACCCTATGATTTGATGGACGGCGCCACCGGCCGGATTTCCCGAATCGCCAGGGATGTCGACGCCCAGCGGCAAATCGCGGCCAACCCCGAGTATTCGATCGAGGAGCGGCTGGAAGCCTATGAAGATATCATCGACTCGGAGGTCGGGGACACCTCCATGGTCCGGGCCCGGAACATCGAACGGGAAATGGGCCTGCGCCAGATCTACCTTAAATTCGAGGGAGGCAATCCCACCGGCACCCAAAAAGACCGGATCGCCTTTGCCCAGGCCATGGATGCGGTCCGCCGGGGCTTTGACGGGATCACGGTAGCCACCTGCGGCAACTACGGGGTGGCCCAGGCTTTGGCCGCCTCCCTGGCCGGGATTCGGTGCATCATCTATATTCCGGACATGTACCGGACCCGCCGGATCAAGGAGATGGAATCTCTGGGCGCCGACATCGTCCGGGTGTCGGGGGATTATGAGCAGGCGGTGGTCGCCTCCGGAGAGCGGGCGGAAAAAGACGAGCTTTATGACGCCAACCCCGGCGGAAACAACACCTTGCTTCAGCTTCGGGCATACGGCGGAATTTCCGACGAAATTTATGATGAACTGCGGGACGGTCCCTTTGCGGTGGCCGCGCCGGTCTCCAACGGCACCACCCTTGCTGGAATTTACAAGGGATTTCTGAGCCTCAACCGACGGGGAAAGACCTCCCGAATGCCCCGAATGGTGGCCGGTTCCTCTTTTCGTAAAAATCCTATCGTTCAGGCCTTTTTAAAGAATCTTCCTGCCTGCGAGGATCTGAAGCCGGAAAAGATCCATGAAACCCCGGTGAACGAACCGCTCATCAACTGGCACTCCATCGACGGGGATTATGCCCTGGACGCCATTCGCCAGACCGACGGATGGGCCGGGAACGCCTCGGACAAGAACATGCGCTATTTTTCCCGTCTCATTCGAGAGCGGGAGGGCCTGGATGTGCTGCCCGCTTCCACCGCCGGCCTGATCGCCCTGATTGAACACCACCGCAAAAACCCTCTGCCCAACGACCGGTATGTGGTCGTCCTGACCGGGAGGAAATCCGGATGATGCCCGAAGGAAACGCGATCGTCTATTGTGAAGGGGCCTTCAACACCCCCAACGGAAAAACCGCCCACGGGCTGGTCCGGTTCACCCGCCGGTACCGGGTGATGTCGGTGGTCGATTCCCGGTACGCAGGGCGGGACGCCGGAGATGTCCTGGACGGGGTCCCGCGGAACATTCCCGTTTACGCCACCCTGGCGGATGCGGTCCGGGCCGCAACGGCGGTTGCCCCGGCCACCCACCTGGTGGTCGGGATCGCTCCGGACGGGGGGCGGCTGCCGCCGGACGCCCGGGAAGATGTTCGGCGGGCGGTGGAGCTGGGGCTTCGAATCGACTGCGGGCTGCATGATTTTTTGTCTGAAGATCCGGAGATCGGCCCCTTGGCGGAAGAAAAGGGGGTGGTGATTCGGGATATTCGCAAGCCCCCCCACCGAAGCCGGCTTCATTTTTTCAGCGGAAAAATCGAAAAGGTGGACAGCCTCAAGATTGCGGTGCTGGGTACCGACTCCGCCGTCGGCAAGCGGACCACCGCCTGGCTGATCGTTCAGGCCTTCGAAGCGGCCGGGTACACCGCCGACCTGGTCGGGACCGGCCAGACCGCCTGGATGCAGGGAGCCCGCCACTGTCTGATTCTGGATTCGCTGGTCAACGATTTCGTATCCGGGGAGATCGAGCATGCGGTCTGGTCCGCCTGGTCCGAAAACCGGCCGGAGGTGATCCTCATCGAAGGGCAGGGAAGCCTCATGAACCCGGCCTATCCCGGCGGATTCGAAATCCTGGCCGCGGGCCGCCCCGACCTGGTGGTGCTTCAGCACGCCCCGGCCCGGCTGGATTACGACGGGTTTCCGGGGTACCCGATTCAGCCCCTGGCCCGGCAGATTCGGGTGATCGAAGAATTGTCCGGAAAATCGGTGGTTGCGGTCACCCTCAACCATGAAGACCTGGCCCGGGAGGAGGTTCCGCTGATCTGCTCGGCCGTTCGGCGGGTCACCGGCCTGCCGGCCTTTGATGTGCTTCTCCACGGCGGTGAAGGACTGATGAGAGTGTTGACCCCCTACCTGAAAAAGAGAACCTGACATCGAGTGAAAGAATGAATACCGATTCTGAAATTTCAGAAGGATCGTCCCCGGAAGCCATGCCTGCGAACGGTTCCTCTGATCCGTTTGAGGTGCTGTCGATCTGGGATCGGCTGGAGATCGGTCCGGTTCGGCTGGAGCGAAAACGGCTGATCGCACCCTATCGGCTCTTTTACGACGGCAAAACCGAAGAGACCGAGCTGATCTATTCGTATGAGGAGGGGGTGTTCGATCCGACCGAACCCGAATCCCGGAACCTGGCCGACATGATCGCGGCCCAGGTGGCCCTCAATTACGGCCTTTTCTGCGGGCAGATCGTCTTTCGAGGGATTTACGACGCCACCGACCGGCAGTTTCTTCGGGATATGGCCGAGAACACCGCCCGGGAAATTTATGTAAAAAAATTCCTCGAACCCAATCCCTTTCTCCTCGGCAAGGCGGCCCGAATGCCGGCGATTAAACAACCCCGGTACTGCCGGGCCAAACTGGTCTTCAAAAACGGGGCTCCGGAAATGAAAAAGGCCCGGTGGCGGCGGTGGATGACCGACCGGGACCGGCACTGTATTCTCTCCAGCGGCGGCAAAGACAGCCTGCTGGGTTTCGGGTTGATCGACGAGATCGGGCGCGAGGCCCATCCCATCTTCATCAACGAATCGGGCCGCCACTGGTTCACCGCTCTGAACGCCTACCGGTATTTCAAGGAACAGGTCCCCCGCACCGGCCGGGTCTGGGTCAATTCCGACCGGGTTTTCTCATGGATGCTTCAGCACATGGCCTTCATTCGAAAGAATTTTGCCGACATCCGATCCGATGAATACCCGATTCGGCTCTGGACCGTGGCGGTGTTTCTGTTCGGGGCCCTGCCCCTGATGCGAAAACGGGGGATCGGCCGGCTCGTGATCGGGGACGAATACGACACCACCCGCCGGCTGACCCACCGAGGAATCCCCCATTACGACGGCCTCTACGACCAGAGCCGGTATTTCGACGAAGCCCTGACCCGGTTTTACCTGCGAAAAGGATGGGCGGTCAGCCAGTTTTCGATCCTGAGGCCCCTGTCGGAGCTGCTCATTGAAATCATTCTGGCCAAACGGTATCCTCATCTTCAAGAACATCAGACCTCCTGCCACGCCACCCATAAGGAAGGAGACCGGGTTCACCCGTGCGGGCGGTGCGAAAAATGCCGCCGCATCGTGGGAATGCTGACCGCCGTGGATGAGTCGCCGGAGCGATGCGGATACACGGAAGAACAGATCAACACCTGTCTGAAACAGCTGGCGGACAAGGGCGCCTATACCCAGGGTGCGGCCGAAGCCTCTCAGTTGTTCCATATGCTTCTTCAAAAAGGAAAAATCGAGGTTCCGGAGCCGGTGAAGCCATCCATCAAACCGCATCCTGAAACCCTCCAACTGAGATTCGATCCCCAGGCGTCTCCGGTGGGGGCGATTCCGGTGGATCTTCGCGCCGATCTGTACCGAATCTATTCGGAATACGGCAACGGGGCGGTGAGAAGAACCGGACGCCGGTGGGAAGCCTTTGATCTGTTCGCCGATTCAGGCATGTCCCATCCCTATCCCTTTGAGATCGATTCCGAGGAGATTGCGGCATCGGCATGCGATCCGAGAACCGCGAGCGGAGAAACCCATTATTGGGGCGAACTCACCTGGCCGGATGCGGCCGATCGGTTTCACAAAGTGGATATCGCCATTCTGCCGGTGGGGGCCATTGAACAGCACGGGCCTCATCTTCCCCTGGATACCGATGCATTCGACGCCGAATACCTGGCCAAACGGGTGGCCGAGGCGTGCAGCGACCCCAAACCCCTGGTGCTGCCGCTCATCCCCTACGGGGTCTCCTACCACCATGAGGACTTCAAAGGCACCCTCAGCATCAACAACAATACCCTGTCTCGAATCGTATACGACATCGGGGTCGGCGTGGCCCGAAACGGCTTCAAAAAAATGCTGATCATCAACGGCCACGGCGGCAATATTCCGGCACTGAACTATGCGGCCCAGATGATCAACCGGGATCAACGGATCTTTGTCTGCGTCGACACCGGCGATACCAGTGATGTGGACATCGACGCCATCACTGAAACCCCCAACGATGTCCATGCCGGGGAGGTGGAAACCAGCACCAGCTTGGCGGTCAGGCCGCATCTGGTGAAAATGGACCGGGCCGAAGCCTCGGTGCCGGATTTTTCCAGCCGCTATCTCGACTTCACCTCCAAGCGAAGCGTTTCCTGGTACGCCCACACCCGAAAGATTTCCGCCACCGGGGTGATGGGGGACCCCACCAAGGCCGACGCCCGAAAAGGGGAGCGGATCTGGGAGCTGATGATCGCCCATCTGGTGGCTTTCGTGGAAGAGCTGAAACGGATGACTCTGGATGAAATCTATCAGCGGCGGTATTAGGAGATTCCATTGAAGATCGTCAAAGTGGAGGTGTGGCCGGTGGTGATGCGGTTGGCGGAACCGTATACCATCGCCTATGAAACCATCGATACCGCCCCCCATATTTTTATTCGGATTCACACCGATACCGCCGTGATCGGGTGCGGATGCGCCGCGCCCGATCTGGAGGTCACCGGCGAAACCCCGGAGGGTGTCCTCTCGGTTTGTCGAAATTTTATTGAACCGGTCCTGCGGGGGGCGGACCCCTTGCGATCCGCTCTGCTGATGGAACGGCTTCGGCCCGATGTGGAGGCCCATCCCTCCGCCATGGCCATGGTGGACATGGCGCTGTTTGATATTCTGGGGAAAACCGCCGGTCTTCCGCTGTACAAAATTCTGGGCGGTTACCGGGAACGGATGAAGACCAGCATCACCATCGGCATCCTATCCGTGGCGGAAACGGTAGCCAAGGCCCGGGCGTTTGTCGGAAAAGGATTTACCGCTCTCAAGATCAAGGGCGGCGCGGATGTGGAAGCGGATATCGAACGGCTGTTGAAGGTGCGGGAGGCGGTGGGAGACGGAATCGAGCTTCGTTTCGATGCCAATCAGGGGTATACCGAGGCCGATTCGGTCCGGTTTGTGGCGGGTACCCGCAAGGCCCGGTTGGAAATTTTCGAGCAACCTTCTCCGCGGCAACGGGAGCGGCTGCTGGGTCGGATCACGCAGTGCGTGTCCATTCCGGTGATGGCGGACGAGAGTCTGGTGAGCCTCAAAGACGCCTTTCGACTGGCCCGAAATGATCGGGTGGACATGGTCAATATCAAGCTCATGAAGGTGGGCGGCATCGCCGAGGCCATGCGGATCAACGGGGTGGCCCGGGCCGCGGGGCTCGAGGCCATGGTGGGGTGCATGGATGAGGCCGCCCTCGGAATCGCCGCCGGAGTCCATTTCGCCCTGGCCCGGCCCAATGTGGCGTATGCCGATCTGGACGGCCACCTCGATCTCATCGATGATCCCACGGAGGGTGCGGTCATACTGAAAGAGGGGGTGCTCTATCCCACCGGTAAACCCGGCCTGGGATTCGATCTCAAGGATTGATCCTCCGCAGCCGATTCCGATTAGGGCCGAGAGCATCGTTTCGGCCACCCCGGGATATTTTTTCCGGCCCGGCAAGAACTCGCGTTCGCTCAAACAGCTTTCCGGCCCGGGAAAAAAATCCCGGGGTGGCCTGCTTCTTATTCAGCCTGGATTTATACTGCAGGAGGGCGTAGATTTTACATGTTCATATATAGGCTCATTTAGCACTGCTTCTGTATTTATATGAAGCAAAGTTTATGACCTTGATCAGTATATCTACAAGGATTTGGGATAAGCAAGGATTTTCCCCGCCAAGCGCGGGCGCCGAAGTTCAACAAGCCCAACCAACGACAATCCTTGCTTATCCCCAATCCTTGTAGTTGGCAGTAAGGATCGGGGATATAAAAGTAAAGTTTATAACCTCACTCAGTATATGTGCCGAACGAGGGTGAGAAGAGCGGAGATGAATCATTCGATGTTCATTTCACCGTGCGGAGCGGCCCGATCCTTCGGCGGGAGCGCTTACACCGTTGCGCTTTGAGCCGCCTTTCGGTCCCTCAACCGGGTTTCGAGCCCGGAGGTCAGATAATCCACGACATCCTTGGCGGTGTAAGTGGTGCGGCCCTTTTTCAGCACGTGGGGAAGAAAAGAAAAGTCCTCTCCGGATGTCACCAGGGGCGGTTCGCACCCTTCGGCACGGGGCTGCCCTAAGCCAACAGTGGCCATCAGCCCATTGCAGAGGCACTGTTTCTCCAGAGTTTCTTGCCGGCCGCCTCCTTTTTTGACAAAACTTTCCGACGGCTCGGCCGGGCAGCGATATCCGATATCGGATACGCCGTCGAAATAGAATTGGCGAAGATATCCCATGTCGCACACCCGCTTTCGGGTGCCGGATCCGCTGCGGTTGTCGACCGAATCGGTGAGGCGGAGCACTTTAAAGGGATAACCGGTCGGAGAGGCTTTGACATTAGTGGATATCTCAAGTTGACCGTTGAAATACCGGCGCAACACCTCCTGTTTGATTTCGGGGAGGATTCCGGATTCTTCACAAAAGGCGAAAGCGGTACCGATCTGTATGCCGTCCGCCCCCGCTTCCAATGCCTCCCGAAGCATGCCGGGAGAGGCGTATCCCCCCGCGATCCAGAACGGGCGTCCCAGGCTTTTGATCTTGGCCAGATTCGGAATATCTTTGGGGCCGTACATCGGTTGAGACCCGGAATCCGCTTTCACGGTCTTTCGGGGCGGGGCATTGTGGCCCCCGGCGGTATGATTTTCGATGATGAACCCGTCGATTTCGCCGGTGGCCTTTCGCATCAATGACTTGGCCACTATATCCGAAGAGACGATCGGCAGAAATTTGGGTCGTTGCAGAACGGGCAGCGGTTCTGTACAGTATTCCCGGGGATCGAACCGGTGTGTAAATTTTTGGTGCTGATTATTCTCTTCGACCCGAATATTCAGTTCCACCGGCGTCCATCGGGAAAGCCCGTCCATGGCGCCCGGAATACCGATCGGAATACCGGCGCCCACCAGAATAAAGTTGACGCCCGCCAGCATGGAGCCCAACAGAGAGGGCAGGGTCTGTAGCTGTGTTTTTTCCAGGTAATTGATTCCGATGATCCCGGCATGGCCTTCTTTGGCCAGAAACACTTCCACGAAATTGGCGATGATCACCAGTTCGATATAGGCCCGCTTCATCTTCAAGCGGGGCATGGGGATTAACTTGAAGGGCTTGTCCGGTGGTTTGCCCCCGGGGATGAAGTAGGTGTCCATGACCCGCTGAACCATATCCGGCCAGGGAAATCTGGACAGCGCCCGTCGCAGGTTTCCGCCCGGATCTCCCAATTGAAGGCGTCGAACGAATACCGAATCGAGCGCCGCTCCGGAGACCACCCCCATCTGACCCAAAATCGAGACCGCTTTGGCCAGACGCCAGTTGGACACCCCGATTCCCATTCCGCCCTGAATGATTTGCGGCAATTTACTTATTTTATTCATATCCTACCTGTCTTTCCGATACACGGATATCCTAAGAAAATCCATGTGGATCCAACTTTTAAAAATAAACCCTGAATGGAAGCAGCCTGCTCTGATTCTGAAACCAACCGGCCCCGTTCCTTCCCCCGAACTGCTCTGCCCGGCGGACAAACTAGTTGAAAAAAAGCCTTTACATACTCCGGAATTATGGCCTACCTGGGTCGGGAAATCAAGTAGGATGTGTGAATTTCACGGATCAATCCTTGTTTTTCCGTGGAGGGATCAAGTAAAATAGCTCCTTGAAAAAACCGATTCGATTCATTTCGACATCTCACGGAAGAAGGAGAGGAAAAGGCGATGACAATCAGCATAATCCCGTTTCGGGTGAACCGTACATTCCGCCCGGCCCGACCGCTTACGGCGCTTATCATTTCACTTTTTCTGTGTACCCCCGGTTTTCTTTCCAATGGCTTCGGTGCGGAAAAATGGACACCGGAAACGCTTCGGGAAATGGTCGTCACCTATAAGGAGGATCCCCGGGGACCGTATCAGGCGATCAAATGGTTTTGCCCGGACGGTTCCATCATTCCGGCAAAGGAGCGCTGTGAAAAGCCGGGCGGCATACAGCATGCACTTCCCAAGGAGGAGGTCCGGGCCCTGGGTGAAGAAAAGGGGGTCTATCTGGGGCAGATACTGGCCGGCACCCCGCCTGAGAAGTTCTGGGATGCTGAAAACCGGAATTCACGGCTGAAACAATATATTCTGGAGCAATACCTGCGGGCGGCGGACGACGGCTGGATCATGCGCCGGGCCCGGTTTTATCGCGGGGCGGTTCAGGCCGAAGACGAAGAGCGCTGGGGCCGGGAATTTCTGACCTGGCTTTTGGCCCAAGAGGACGCGATCGAATCTCAGTTCTATCTGGTGCGCCAGGCGGCCAAGGAGATTCCCCATCGGTCTCAGGATGACCTCTGGACCCGAATTCGAGCGGTTTCCCGCGATATTTCAGATAAATATCCTGATTTTATGGACCTTCGAGTGAAGCTCCACGGCAAGCCCGAAGCCGGCGATATCGATGCCGTTCGCCGGTTTTTGAAAAGCCGTCAGGCCGACATGCCTTCAGCGGTGTCGAGGATGATTCAGGGTCTGGAAAAAGATCTGGAGCGCGCCTTTGAAACGGCGCGGTTAACAGCCCTTTCTGCATCCATTGATCGGCTGCCTGCAACGCTTTCCCTTCGGGATGAATTGAACCGGTTGGTGACCACCCATGCCGAGGTTCAGTCTTCAGAGGATGCCGATGCTTGGCTGGCCCGGTTCAGTGCCATGGCGGACCTGCTTTTGAACATTCGGGAAGGTCTTCCGGAGGTCGAATCCCCCGGAGATCGGCTGACCCTTCTGGATATCTCCGTCGATCTTGAGACCGTCTTTTTCCGGGATGCGGTTTCCTGGGACCCGCAGACCTATCGGATGCTGCTGGAAAAAGGATTTCTCATGACCCGGGCCGCTGCGGGATGCGGATTTCTGGAATTATGGGAATGGGAAGAGGTCGGCCGCATTCTGAGCCGGCGCCGGTCCAAAGATCAGATCACTCAGGACCGATTCGCGGACACGGCCGATTATGTGAGGCGGGTGGTGGAATGGTCCACCGGAATGGTTCAGGCGGTCTACGGACCGGTAATTGAGACCTTTTCCGAGTTTGAACCCGAGGCCCGGGGATTTTTGGATGACCGGGTTCGCTCCTCTCTGGTTCTGCCCCTGGGGGAAACGGCCGGGCGGTTTTCGAATGCCAAGGCGGTGTTCACCGAGGTTTCGAATCAGGTGATGGGGATATCCGATCCGGGCCGAATTCGCGGTCTCAATCCCGGCTTTGCCCGGGGAGAACTGGTGGTGGTTCGAGAGTCGGCGGCGGATATCCGGTTTGAGGACGACAAGATCTATGTGTTCCCCCGGGTCCCTGCGGATATGAAGCCGGTGGCCGGGGTGGCCACCGCATCCGAAGGCAACCTGGTCTCTCACGTTCAGCTGTTGGCCCGCAACCTGGGCATACCCAATGCGGTGATATCCCCGGAGCTCATCGGGGAACTGGCCCCTTTTTCGGGACGGATCATTTTTTATGCGGTCTCTCCCGGCGGAAGGGTGATCATGAAGCCGGCTTCGGATATGACGGCTCAGGAAAGGGCGTTGGTGGAAACCCGGGAACGGGCGGATGAACGGATCGCGGTGCCGACGGAGAAGCTCAATTTGAAGCGGAAGGAATTGCTCGCACTGGAGAACCTTCGCTCTGCCGATTCGGGGCGGATATGCGGCCCGAAGGCGGCCAATCTGGGGCAGCTCAAACATCTTTTTCCCGACCATGTGGTCGACGGGCTGGTGATTCCCTTCGGCGTTTTTCGCGCCCATATGGACCAGCGGATGCCGGGTACCGATGGCACCTACTGGGATTTTCTCGAGGTAACCTTTACCCGGGCCCGAAAAGATCGGGCGGCCCGGATTTCAGCGGACCGGGCGGAGGCCGATATCCTGGCGCGGCTGAATTGGCTGCACGAGAGCATCCAAAAAATTGCGTTTTTACCCGGTTTTGAAGCAACATTCGCGAACCGATTTGCGGATGTTCTGGGGAGCCCTCCGGGAGAGATTCCGGTTTTTGTGCGCAGCGACACCAATATGGAAGACCTCGAGGAATTTACCGGCGCCGGTCTGAACCTGACCGTGTTCAACGTGCGGGATGCCGGCAAGATTCTTCAGGGGATTCGGGACGTGTGGGCCTCGCCCTTCAGCGAGCGGAGTTATCTCTGGCGTCAGAAATTCATGCTGAATCCGGAAAACGTCTATCCCTCCATTCTGATTCTGCCCACCGTGCCGGTGGACAAATCCGGGGTGTTGATCACCACCGGTCTCTCCGGGGGCGGCCCCGAGGATCTGACCGTGGCTTTCAGCCGAGGCCCGGGCGGGGCGGTGGAAGGGCAGGCGGCGGAAAGCTATCTGGTGCATTCGAGCGGAGAGTACCGGCTTTTGTCGCCTTCCCGGGAGCGGAAATTCAATATCCTTCCGATGACCGGCGGACTCAAGAGGGGGTATGGACATTTTCACCGCCGGATTCTGGCCCCGGCGGAGTTGAACCGCCTGCGGGATTTCGCCGGCCGAATCAACCGGCTCCTGCCGGGCGCGCCCGGCATCGACAGCACGGGCCCTTTCGATGTGGAGCTGGGTTTTCTGGGGGAGAAAATCTGGCTCTTTCAGGTGCGCCCTTATGTGGAGAACAAACGGGCCCAGGGATCAAGTTATTTGCGTACTCTGGATCAGGAAATCCCTTAGGGAAAATTACCTAGATTTTCCATTGACACTCTGATTCTGCCAAGGTAATTTATGTACGCCAACCTGCTCTCGGGTACATAATTGTATGTACCCGAGTATGGAGCCGAGAAGGTAAAGCAGGGGAAAGGCGTTCTTTTTTTTTCTTGCCTTTGGCGTTGGATCGATATGAGAGTCAATCTTTTACTGTGCTTTATTGCCGTGTGGTCCTTGCTATTTCTGCTGTTCCCCGGGTTACTGCTGGGTGAAGATCTTCTATCCGATTTTTCCTTTCCCTTTACCGGGTCCTCCCCGGGCGCCGGTGAATCCCCCTCGGGCCGAGGTCTGGCCGACCGAATCACCGCTATCCGGCTTTACGGCGTCCGGAATGGAGAACCGATTCAGAAGACGATTCGCAAAGCGGATATTCAGCACTCGCGCTCATTCGCGTTTCAGGGATATGCCAGCGGGATCGTGGTTTTCTGCGAAGAAGAAATGACGGTTCGGCTCGAACGGGAGCGATTTCCGAAGATTTTGAAAAAGCGCGACGGCGGTTTTGCCGCCAAATATTTCGGAGATCTGATCGCCGATATGGTTCCCGCTTCCATACGGGATAACAACTATTTCGAAGGCACCCGGTCCGAAGTTCCGCGGGAGACGAAAAAACAGTTCCTAAAAGGCGGCTATTCCTACTTTCCCAAGGTGACCGGGAATGCGGTGGGCCGGGACAATCCCATCCGGATCAATTTCGAGCAGGGAAAAGAGCAGTTTCAGGTGGAGATTCGGCAGGAGGGGTTCCAGTCCGGCCCCATTCTGAACGACGACCACAACGGCAGCGACCCGCGGCGTTTTCATTATGTGGGAAACCGGCTGGATCTGCTTAAAAGCCGCATTCCCGATTTCGACCTTCGGTTGGCCGCCATTCAGCGGGGAATCGACCGGGTGGAAAGCCGGCTTGAACCGGACCTGGTGTCCAAGGTCATTCTTCTGGATTACCACGGCATTCGAAACGCCATCTCCTGCGAAGACAGCGATGATGTCTGGTTTTACATCGAGACTTTTGAGCAGGAACCGATCGGGGAACTGGAGACCATATCCGCACACGAAACTCTTCACAAATATGTGGACCGTCGACGGTTGGTTCGGCACCCGATGGTTCGAAAGCGTTTTGCGGATCTGAAGGGATTCGATCTGATTTCATATGAGCGCTTTTTAATGGTGACCCAAGGCATCGCGCCCCGCCATCCGCATGCCGCCGATCCGGAGAATCGGCTTTTTTTCGAATTCATCAACGAACGACATTTTCTGGAAGATCGAAAAGGGGGCCACTCCGGAGATAATCTGGACGAATTCTGTACCTCCTTTTTACATTCCCTGTTGTACATTGAGCGGCTTGAGGAGAATCTGAACCGTCCGATTCAAATAGGGGATGAAGCCGGCCGTTTATTGAATGGATCGGAGCGAAAAAGAATCGTGGATGCCTACGCCAAGACGCTGGCCGTATTCAAGAAAATTCTTGAAGAAGAGGGCCGATTGGGGACGGACTTCATCGATGAAGTGGAATTGGTTGAGAGAGGGCTTGAACTCGCTGAATCATTGGCCGAACGGATGACCGTGGCCCAAGGTCCATCCAATCCCTGAGCCGGAAGGATCGGTAGCGGGGTAGGAGGGCTCGGTGGAAGAAAAAAAATCCAGGCCCGAACGGATGCGATCCGTTCGGGCCTATTTTTTTGCTTTGGAACAAAATTCGGAACGCTTAATTCATTTCCCGATGGGCCAGAGAAGATTGGTAAAGCGGCATGAGGATTTCAAATAACCGGGCGATGTCTTCGGCGATCTGATCGCCCTTTTCAATCACTTCGGCTTTGTCCACCTGTTTGCAGATCTGAAGGTCTATCCATTTCCCGTCGGGCACCTGCTCCAGAAAATCGGCAAGGGAAGGGATTTCTGTGTCTTCGCCGCCATTTTCCAATCGCCATCCGTTTTCCGACGGGTGAATGCGACCTTCAAAAGCGCCCTTTTTTTTCGGATCGTACAGCGAAAGGCCGTTGGCGGATGCCACTTCTTTCAACCAGGACTCCCGATTGGGATCCTTCAGGGCCAGCATAAAGCCGTTCCAGTCTTTTCGAGGATCATCTTCCTTATCGGAGCGTTCAATATAGAACCCGTAATAGAGGCGTTCTTCATCCACCTGGGCGAAAAATTTGGCCTGGAACTGAATCTCATCCGCTCCGCGATGGTCGACATCGGCCCAATGCACCATGGGCATTCGGGAAACCGCCCAGGAATTGAAGCGATAAGACCCGCCGTCCATCTGCCCGCTGACCGCGCCGCCCAAAGCCTTTTGGCTGCGCCAGCTGGAACCCGCCACTTTCTTGGAGAAATCAGCCTCGGTAAACCCGTCAAATCCTTTGGCGCTTGCGCCGCGGCGAGCCTTTGTTTTTTTCTGGAGCTTTTTTTCGAGGGCTTGGGTACGCTCACGCTCAAGGCGTTCGAGGATTCGCTGTTGCAGGTCGATCGGCGTCCAGGTGGTTTCGCCGTTTTCCCAACGAATTTCCATGGTTTCGCCGTGGATGTCGAGCACTTCAAAAGGCCCCTTCATGTTTTCATATGTTTCACCGACTTTGAACTCAACATCTTCCATTGGCATGACTTTTCCCATAATTCCCTTCCTTGTGGATGTATGGTTGAAATACTGAATTTTCCTATCTGAACAGTTTACCTTTTTGAGAGCGGTTCTGTCAAGTTATAGATTTTTTTAGGAAATTTTGAACCGTCTTCGGACAGGAGAACAATCGGGCGTCGGAGAGAAAAGGGTAAAAATACACAAAATTAAGTAGTTGAAAAAACAAAAAATAAGAAAGATTCGGCATGGCGGTCTCCTTTTGGAATATGCAAATCATTTCACCGGAAAGAAATATCGCTGAACGATCTACATAAGATAAATGGCCATCATCGGGGCGGTGGGTCCGGTATTCGGTGTCGAAGGTTTAACTGAATTCTAACCCAAACCTAATCCGCAGTTAACGATTCCGGTGTCCAATAGAAACCCTTAACGTTTTTCCGAAACCAAAAGGAGGCTTCAAATGAGCTGGATGATGGTGGTCGGTTCGGCGGGGGTGGCGGGCACATTGATGTATCTGCGGATGAAGGCGCATCAGCGGCTGCCCGCCGATGCGCGGGTATTGCTGGCGGTTATCAACGCCCTGGCGCAGATAGGAGACCGGAACGCTCAGGGGGAAAACATTCATTCACCGGACGGAGAGCATTTTCCAGTCCCGCCGGGATGATTTCGCCGAATCCTCCATTTCCTTCTCCGAGAGAGTCGGTACCGGTTACCGCTCCATTTCGGAGGCGATCCCTTCCGCTTCCACCCTCAAATGCTGGGACCGCCAGATATTGTTGTCGGCCGCAAATTCCTGAACATTTTTTTCTCCCAGGTGGGTGGCCGTCTTGAGATCTTCCTCCGCTTGTTCCGAGTCGCCCCGAGCGGCGTGGGCATTGGCTCGACTGAGGTAGGCCGCGCCGTATTCGCCGTTGATGTTGATGGCTTCGTCGAAGTGGCGAATGGCGTCATCATATTCGCCTTTGGTGAAATGGGCGCTGCCCTTCAGGTGATGGGCCCGATCGTAATCGGGTTTGATTTCAAGGGCCTTATTGAAGTCGTCCATGGCCTTATCGATCTGCTGGGTCTGCATGTGGGCCACGCCGCGGCTCAGATAGGCCAGGGCGAAACCGGGATCCAACTCGATGGCTTTGGAAAAACCGGAAATGCTCTCCTCGGTATTCCCCCGGGCCATGGTCGAGGCCGCTTGGCCGAAGGCTTCTTTTGCTTGGGATGTATCAGTCATATAGATTCCTCCTGTCTGTTCAATCCGTCTATTCTGAATTGTTTATTTCGATAGTCTCACGCCAAAAGATGAGAACCGGACGGGCGGATGAAAATAGGGTGAATCCTGTATTTTCGGGGTGCGCGTGGCCGGAGAAGGGTTGAGATCCCTTCTTTTCTTGACACCCATTCTTTCAATTGACGCAGCACACCGGGATTCTCACCGGGGGTGCGGCCGAGGGAGA
>JBKHDE010000103.1:0-15332 GCA_046541495.1 Desulfococcaceae bacterium | reverse complement strand
GGTGATGGTTAAAATCTTCATTGTAATTGGTATAGACTTTTCCGTAAAGATTGAGTCCTTCCAAAATATCTCGTTCGTAGCTCAGTTTGACGTAATAGTCCTTAGGTTTGCTGACGTTATTCTCGTTTATAGTCCAAAGAGCATTGGTACCCGGCTTTCGCTCCCGATCGACATACCGGGCATCCAGCGTAAACTCTCTGAAGGTGACGTTCAGGGCCGCATCGATCTTCTCATCCCCGGTCTCCGCATAATCGGGTGCCAGAGAGGCGTCCGTTCCCAGAAGCTGATCCGTGATGGACTGGGCGTCCCGCTCGATGTAGCGCTCCGGCCCGTGCGTGTTGAGGTAGTTGAGATTGAAGGTGACCCCGACCTCTCCGAAGTATTGGCCCATCAGAAAATTGTACTGCTGCTTATCATAACTGCCGGCCCCGGCGGTCAACTGATATCCGTCGAAATCCACGGCCTTTTTGGTGATGACGTTAATCACGCCGGAAAAGGCGTTGGCGCCGTAGAGGGCCGACCCCGGGCCCCGAATGATTTCCACCCGTTCGATATTGTCCACCGGCAAGGTGTCTAAGGACCAGGTGGCCCCGCCAGAAAAATTGTTGTTCAAAGGGTGACTGTTGAGCATCATCAGAACATCCTGCCCGCCCACCTTGGACACCCCCCGAATATCGATTCGATAATGGCCGTCGGCGTGGTACCAGGCGCTCACCCCCGGAACCACCCGAAAGACATCCATCAGGTGCTGAGCCCCCATTTCCCGTATCTGCTCATAGGTCACCACGGTAATGGAGGCCGCGGATTTACGAATGTCTTCCAGCACCCGGGATGCGGTGATGACGAAGGTGACATTCGATTCCTCTTGAAGCCATTCGAACTCTTCTTCGATTTCGGCGTCGGCCCGGCGAAGCTCCGGGGTCCAATCCTCCGGGGAGATGGAAAAGCCCGAAGCGGCCGGCAGGAAGCATAAGATGAAGAGGCCGACGGAAATCCGAATGACCTGAATGGCTTTCATAATGGTTCACCTCTATCGTTGTCGGTTAACAAGGGTATCTCTTCGTCTTCGAGCGTCAGCTGTTTGGCATCGGTGACCTTGAAGATGGCCATGGAGGAGGCCAGTTCCTCGGCGCTGGCCGCATTGCGGCGAATGACGTTGTTCATTCGGGCCACCGCCTCGTTGATCTGGTCGATCCGGCGGCTCTGCTGATTGGAGGCGCTGGTGATATCGCTGACCAGTTCTGCGATTCGGTCCGCGTTGGCCGCCACCTCCCGAAACCGTTCATTGGTTCGAATCACCAGACCCGCCCCTTCTTTGACCTTCTGAACCGTCTCCTCGATCAGGGTGGCGGTGTGTTTGGCCGCCTGGGCCGAGCGAAGCCCCAAGCTCCGCACTTCATCGGCCACCACCGCGAACCCGGCCCCGGCTTCGCCCGACCGGGCCGCCTCGATGGCCGCGTTCAGGGCCAGCAGATTGGTCTGAAAGGCGATTTCATCGATAGTCTTGATGATCTGCAGGGACTCCTCGCTGGCCTTGGAAATCTCCTCCATCGACCCGGTCACCCGGACCATGGAGTCTTTGGATTTTTCCACCACCGAGGTGGTCTCTTTCATGAAGTCATCGGTCTGATTGGCGTTCTCGGTATTCCGGCGGGTGATGTCGGACATTTCGTTCAGCAGAACCGAGGTTTCATCCAGGGATGCGGTCTGATCGGAAATGGCCTGGAACAGATTGTGAGAGGTGGTGATATTGTTGCTGATGATGTCGTTGAGATTGTCCACCATGTTCCGCATGGCTTCGGCCAGCACCCCGATTTCATCATTCCGGCGAATCTGAATCGATTCGGTGAAATCCCCTTTGGAGAGGTTCTCGGCCGATCGGGTCAGTTGAATCAGGGGGGTGGAAAACCGCAGCGAGAGCAGCCACACGATAATAAACGAAAGAACCATGACGATGCCGGCGGAAACCGCCGCATCCCGTATCATCCGGTTGCCTTCCCGAATAATCTGGGCGCGGCTTCTGGCGATTTCGGCTTCCACCCGTTTGGGGGTGATGAGGACCCGCAACACGCCCCAGGGTGCGGTGCTGATCTGGACCGGATTGACGATCTCGATGACCGATTTGCCGCCCTGGTCATATTCCATCACCGAAAGTTCGGATTTTTCCAAAGCTTCCCGGTAGATTTTTCCCTCAGCTTGGGTCCGGGCCAGTTCGGGCTCCCGGGTATGGACAAAGATGGCGCCGGAGGATTGCACCAGGATGGCGGCTTCGACTTCCGGATTTTTCTCCACGCTGTCGTTGACGTTTTCCAGGACCCCGGATAAATTGAAGGCGGCGATGTCCTTTTCCACCTGCTGGGTGAGATTGACGGCGATATTTTTCCCCCGCTCCACCAGATTTTCCTTCATCAGGGTGATCCGTTTTTCCAGTTCGGCCCCCATCAGCCGTTTCTGGGACGTGATCTGGGAAAAGGTCAACGCCAGTACCAGGCAGATCATCAGGAAACTGATGGTGACGATCAGCTTCCATTTGATACTCCACCGAAATGTTTTGTCGGACCAGAATCGTTTTCCGCTCACCGAATATACAGGCTCCTCGATAGGTAAAAAAGGGATGCTATCTGATGATATTGTTGACGGCGCTCAATGCGTTTTTGTTGTATTCGAGTCCGTAGGCGTCGATCTTTTTCATGTTGAGGGTGATGGATGAACCCGCGGGGAACTGAATCCGATCCGCCAGGGACTTGCCGGAGAGCAGGTCCATGGCGATTCCGGCGGCCTGTCGCCCGATGGTGGGATCATCCACCGAAACGATCAGAACGGCCCCGAACAGGGCGAATGCATCATGATAGGAAAAGACCGGCAGCTGTCGTGCGTCGGAGGTTTCCAAAATCCGGTAGAGAGATTCCTTTTCCGGCATGACCAGGGGATCGGGAATCAGCCACAGGGCCTCGACCTTCGGGGAGAGTTCGTCCAGGGCGGCGATGGTGCCGTTTTTCTTGGACACCTGCTGCCCGATGACGGTAATGCCCAATTCCTCGGCCTGGGCCTGGGTTTTTTCAAACCATTCTTCGGTATACTGCCGGCTGTAGAGAATTCCTATGGTTTTGATTTCCGGAAAAATATACCGATACATCATCAGGGGCATTCGAACGGGCAGTTCATTGGAAACCCCGTAGGTTTTCCCGGAGACCGGGAGCCGAAGCCAGTTAATGATGGAGGAAAAGACGATGTCTTCCCGGGGAAAATGTCGAATGGCGTAGGAGTAGGCCTTGGCGCCGATGCAGTAGATCAGGTCGGGGTCGAAGCCGCGCAGCTTTCCGATCTTCGGCTCGCCGAGACCCATATCCACCTCGAGAAGGGGATTGGCCAAGGTTTCAGTGAAGGATTCCTGTACCGCCTTGTACTTGCCCACCTCGGTATTGGAATTGAGGAGAAGTACGCGCGGCCCCTCCTCCGCACCCAAGGCCTGGAAAACCCCAACGGAAAGCGATAAGAAGAAAAGGGATATCAGGGTAAAGACAGACAGTTTGATAGTGCATTGAGTCATCTTGATTTATCCCTCCAATTCCAGGGTGTCCGATGGGTCAATGGTTTTCCAGCCGTCCAGATCCAGCATTTTTAATACATTCAATCCTGTCGGATCATCGGGCATCTCCCGCACCGTGCGAATCATCCCTTCCAATTCCGCCGCTCCGTCCGCCGGGGCCGCCAGTATCAGCAACAGAGACGGACGGCTTTCCGCCAAGGTGCGAATCCGCTTGAACAGGACCGGGTCAAGGCTCTCCAGGTTCTTCAGGGCGTTTTCAGTGGTGACCGCCGCCCGGGCCATTTCAAAACCGACCGACATCAGGGCATCCACATCCTTGGGCACCGGCAGAATCCGCACCGACGCCGCTTTTTGATCGTTTTCCAACATTTCCCTGAGGACGCTTCGGGTATGCTGGACATTGCTGGCGGAGGCCACGGGACCCGAGCCCATGGAATCGGTTCCGCCCGAGCCGGGCCCGGTCACCAGTACCCGTTTCTGAAACATTTCGCCGTCTCGAATCCCGACCAGAACCGGTTGGAGGGAAAGGTCCTGCTGAATACGGCTGAAGTGCCAGCTCGACAGAAGAAGCAGGTGACCGGTCCCCTTTCGAATCTGACCCTCGAAGGTCGCGATGTCGCTGAAGGGCTGGAACTCATAAGATCCCGATTTGGATAAATAACGGTCGAATTCCATCTTCAGGGCTTTGTAATTGTTGATGTTGGCCTCGGAGCTGTAAAAAAAGATCGTGAGGGGCCCTTCGGCCGATACCGTCCGGACCGCCGGCGTGCCCGAAACGGACAAACACGCCAGTCCCATCAGAATCAGAAGGCAAAGCGGTCGTAGGATTCCGGCGTGCCGAATCGGCACCATTCGATGAAAATTCGTCGTCATAGATTCACCTATCGGTCATCATCCAAAGTGGTCTGCGAAGGCCTGTCGCCGAAGACAGAGGCATGGTACGCCTCATCCCCCATTCCCTTGTTTATGAGTTTTTAAACCGCACGCCCGACCCGGAAATCTAAAAACCGTGAATCCGAACCCGTCCCTGAAGGGCTTCTTATCACGGATTCAGTTTACTTCTGTGATTTTTTTGTTTTAAGGTCCTCTCCTATAGCACCATCGTTAAAAAAATGTCCAGCAGGAATTTGCGTTTAGTTCTAATGAGTTATATATTGTTTAGGTATTCGTTTCATTATACCCGTTGGATAATGATCGATATATCTCAATAACGGCCCCGTCGAATAATGGCGAATATGAGCCATACACCCAGAACCACGGCGGCGATAAAAATAACGATGCCGATTAGTGAGATACCGTACAGAAGCGGGGGGATTTCGGCGATGACGATAATGGAAGAGCCGATGATAAGGGCGGCGATGATGATGGCGAAGGAGAGTTTGTTGCTGATCCGATCGTGGGTCTCGATCATATTTTCCAGCCCGTGATGCTCAAAACGGATGGAAAAGCGCTGCCGCTTGATGAGTCGCGTCACATCCAGAACATCCCGCGGAAACTGGTTTGCGAAATGGAAGAGTTCAGAGGACAGGGCTGCAAACTCTTCGGCCAGCCGA
Source organism: Desulfococcaceae bacterium (assembly GCA_046541495.1). Taxonomy (GTDB): domain Bacteria; phylum Desulfobacterota; class Desulfobacteria; order Desulfobacterales; family Desulfococcaceae; genus JAABSQ01. The sequence continues at coordinate 10,229 of JBKHDE010000103.1, read as the reverse complement.
CGGGGCTGGTACCGGGCCATCTTTTCCCGCTGAATAAAGGGGGCGATCTGGGCCACCATATCGAACTCGGGGTAGAGCATTCGAGCGATGCCCTCGATGGTGCTGAGAGCCTTGAGCATCAGAAAAATATCCGGGGGAATTCGCAGGTGATACACCGAGGTCAGCTCCAGCAGCTGCTGAAGCAGCTTGCCGATTTCGATGTGTTTGAGGGGACGGTGAAGGTACTGCCCCATCAGATCGGAGACGTCCCGCTCCAGAAGCCGGATTTCAGGCTCCTCTTCCCAGGAGGTCAGCCGAAGCAGCACCTGGGTGGTCCGCACCTCGTCCCGGCGGACCACGCCGTAGATCAGTTCCACGAAGTTTTGCTTGTTGAATCGGTCCACCGTCCCCATCATGCCGAAATCGAGCAGGCAGATGACGTCATCGGCCAATACCCGAATATTGCCGGGGTGGGGGTCGGCATGGAAAAACCGGTGATCGAAGATCTGCCGAAGGAAGAGATCCGCCCCCCGCTCCACAATCCGCACCTTGTCGGCGCAGGCCGCTTCGAGTTGCCGCATTTCGGTCACCCGGATTCCGGAAATAAACTCCATGGTCAATACCCGGTCGGTGGTGAAATCCCGATAGACTTTGGGGACATAGATGGTAGGGTCTCCGAAAAACTGGCGGGCGAACCGCTCGATGTTGGCCGCTTCGTGGGAATAATCGAGCTCCTTTTCCAGAGCCCGGGCGAATTCCTCCACAATGGCCACCGGTCGATGGAGGGCCACCTCCTCGATGTTTCGCTCCATCAGCATGGCCAAATGGAGCATGATCTCCAGATCCGCCTCGATGATTTTCCGGATCCCCGGCCGCTGCACCTTGACCGCCAGCCGCTCCCCATCCTGATCATGGGCGAGATGGACCTGGCCGATAGAGGCCGAGGCGATGGGGACCTCGTCGAAAAAGGGAAACACCGATTCCATCGGCTGTTGAAACGCCTTTTCCAGAACGCTTTTCACATTCCGAAAGGGAAACGGCGGCACATGCTCCTGAAGCTTTGAAAATTCCTCGATGAAATGGATGGGGATCAGATCGGTGCGGGTGGAAAGCAGCTGACCCAGCTTGACGTAGGTGGGGCCCAGCTCCTCCATGGCCATGCGAATTCGTTCGGCCCGGGTATGCTTTTGAATGGCGCCGGTACGGCGGGAAATCATCTGCAGGCCGAGCTCGATGTATTGATCGATCTTCAGCCGCTCGATCAGATCGTCGAATCCGTATTTAAAAAAGACCCCCAGAATCTGTCGATAGCGATGAAGATGGCGATAGGTTCTGCCCAGCGCCCCGATTTTGCGAATGCTCAGCATGCGGACAGGGGAATCAGGCGCCGGTCCCGCCGACCGAAGCGGATCCTGCCTCGACCTTCTCCTTGAGTTTTTCCACTTCGCGCCTGAGGACCAGCAGCTCATCCTGCATGACCAGCTTCGATTTTTTGAGGGCCTCCACCTCCTCGCGGGTGGCGATATTGCGCTTTTTGAGGGTGTCTTTGACCATCTTTTCAACCCGGTCTTCCAGTTTTTCCCTGGAATCATCATATTTCTTGAGCAGGTCGTCCATGAACTTGCGCCCTTCGGATTCGGACATCTTCTGCTTTTCGATCCACTCCTTGGCGACCGATTCCACCTCATCCCGGGTTTTGATCACCAGCCCCAGGCCGGTGAGCATCGATTTTTTAAACATATCCAGCATCATTTCCTCCCTTCATCAAAAAAATGGCGGATGAGGGGCCGAGCCGGGTCGAACCCGGTCGGCCGCCCCGTAGAACACGACCCGATTACTTCAGTTTGCCGAGGATAGCCCCGGCGATGGTGTTCTTCTGAATCTCTTTGGTACCTTCGTAGAGTTCGCAGATTTTGGCGTCTCGGGCGAACCGCTCCACTTCGTATTCCTGCATGTATCCGTAGCCGCCCAGCAGCTGAATCGCCTCGTCGGCCACTTCCACCGCCAGCCGGCCGGCCGCCATTTTGGCCATGGAGGTGAGCTTGGGATCGATCCGGCCCTGATCGAAATTCCAGGCCGCCTTATAGACCAGCAGCCGCACCATTTCGAGGCGGGTGGCCATATCGGCGATTTTGTGCTGATTGACCTGGAACTGGCCGATCTTTTTTCCGAACTGCTCCCGGGATTTGATATAATCGAGGGCCCGATCAAAGGCGCCCTGGGCCGTGCCCAGCCCCTGGGCCGCGATCAGAATCCGGCTTTCATCGAAAAATTCGAGGACCTGGTAAAACCCCTTTCCCTCTTTGCCGATGAGGTTTTCGGCCGGTACCCGAACATCCTTGAACACCACCTCGGCGGTGTGCATGCTGCGGATGCCCATCTTGTTTCCGACGGTGGCGGCGGTAACGCCGGGTCGGTCCGCCTCCACCAGGATCAGGCTCATCCCCCGGTGGGAAGGCTGGGCCTCCGGGTCGGTCTGGCAGAGAACGCTGTAGAAACCGGCCAGGGGACCGCCGTTGGTGATGAAGATCTTGGTACCGTTGATGACCCACTCGTCCCCTTCTTTGACGGCGGTGGTGTCCATTCGAGTGATATCCGATCCGTGGTCCGGTTCGGTGAAGGCGCCGCAGGAGAGCACCTCTCCCAGGGCCACCTTGGGAAGCCACTTGGATTTCATCTCTTCACTGCCGAAGTGAAGCACGATCTCCGAAGCGAAGTCGGCCAGCATCAGACACGCCCCCACCGAGGAATCGCCCCGGCAAAGTTCTTCGGCCACCAGAATGTTCTCCATCACCCCGTAATTCATCCCCTCATATTTTTCAGGGAAGTGGATGCCGATAAACCCGAGCTCGGCCGCCTTTTTCCAGATATCCACCGGATACTCGTGCTTTTCGTCCATCTCGGTGATCTTCTCTTTGTCGAACTCCTTTTTGACGAACTCCCGGACGGACTGCTGAATGCGTTGTTGTTCCTTGGTCAATTCAAATTCCATTTCTACCCCCTCATTCCTTTATATGATTGTTCAGGGTTAATCAACCCGCCGCATCTCGAAAAAGGCATACGGCGGTCACATTCTAAACTTCATTTAGTTTCTAATATACATTTGAATTTAAACTAAATTTCGGCCGAAGACTACCACAGGAAAACCGGGTTGGCAAGAAAATTGATCGACCGCTCAGGAAAACCCCGGCGCTTGAAACCGGCTTCTGTCATCGGGTAACCCCTCCGATTCAGGAGGGATAAAAGTTTCTTGACTGTTTATTTTAAGTGTCTTAATCTTCAAAGGATATAAAATATTCATTCGGGTTTTCCCTTTCGTTCGGTACAAACCGAACGGGAAATCCTTCAAATATTCACTACCAAACGTCAGGATAAAAAATATGGCTTACTCAATCGCATTGGCGGGAAAAGGCGGCACCGGAAAGACCACTGTCGCCGGAATGCTGATCAAATATCTGGTTGCCAAAGGAAAAACCCCGGTATTGGCGGTGGACGCCGATTCCAACGCTAACCTCAATGAGGTGCTCGGCCTGGAGGTCGAGAGCACCCTGGGCCAGGCCCGGGAGGATATGAAAAAAGGAAAGGTCCCCGAGGGCATGACCAAGGACATCTTCATGGCCATGCGCCTGGAAGAAGCCATCGCCGAGGAAGACGGCTACGATCTGGTGGTCATGGGCCAGCCCGAAGGCGCCGGATGCTACTGCGCGGCCAACTCGCTGCTGACCAACATTCTGGAAAAGCTTACCGGCAACTACCCCTTCATCGTCATGGACAATGAAGCCGGTATGGAGCACATCAGTCGGCTGACCACCCAGAACGTCAACATCCTTCTGATCGTGGCCGACACCTCCCGCCGGTCCATTCAGGCCGCCGGACGCATCCACAAACTGGCTCAGGAACTCAATATCGGGGTGGAAAAGAGCTATCTGATCTTGAACCAGACCAAAAACGGGGCGCCGGAGGCGGCCCTGGAGATCATTCGCCAGGAGGGCCTGGAACTGGCGGGCACCATTCCCGAAGATGAGGGGGTCTATGAATATGACCTCAAGGGGATTCCCACGGTTAAAATTCCCGAAAACAATCCGGCACTCCAATCGGCCTTTCAAATCTTCGATACCATCATTCAATAGCCCATACGGAAGGGGGAAGTGATGAGACGGACAGGTTTTCTATATGATGAGCGGTATCTGCTTCACTGCACCGGCTCCTGTCATCCCGAATCGCCCGAGCGGCTGAAGGCCGCCTACCAGGGGATCGAGGATGCCGGCCTTCTCCCCAGACTGACCCGGATTCACGCCGTTCCGGCCCAGCAGCGGTGGATCGAAAAGGTCCACCACATCAACTATATTCTGCGGTTCGAAGAGGCCTGCCTGCTGGGCATGGACGAACTCGACTATCCGGACAATCAGATGTGCCAAGAAACCTACGATACCGCCATGCTGGCGGTGGGCGGAATTCTGGAGACGGTGAAGATGATCATGGAAGATAAGATCGACAACGCCTTCTGCGCCGTCCGTCCCCCGGGCCACCATGCCGAAGTGAACAAGGCCATGGGGTTTTGTTATTTTAACAACGTGGCCATCGCGGCCCGGTATCTTCAGGAAGCATGGGGAATCGAACGGGTGGGCATCGTCGATTTCGACGTCCACCACGGCAACGGCACTCAGCATATCTTCGAATACGACCCCACCGTCTTCTATTATTCGATTCATGAACACCCTTCTTTCGCCTTTCCCGGCACCGGGCGGGAATTCGAAAAGGGCGCCGACGCCGGCCAGGGCTACACCCTCAACACCCCGGTCCTTCCCGGCCAGGGCGACCGAGAGTACCTGGACCTGATCAAACGGGACCTCCTGCCGGCCTTCGAGTTTTTCCAACCCGAATTCATCCTGGCCTCCACCGGCTTCGACGCCCACGCCGACGACGACATGTCCGACATCAAACTGTCCACCGAAATGTTCACCTGGATCATGAAGATTCTGATGGGGCTGGCAGATAAATACGCGCAGGGCCGAATCATATCGGTCCTGGAAGGCGGATATTCCATTCAGCGGCTGCCCGAACTGATCAAAAACCATGTGGAAGTGATGATGACCCCGTAAACCAAGGGCAATATTCCCTTTACTATTTTTCCATCGGAGGCTAACCATGTTTATCGACAGATCCATGATCAAGCGTGTCATCACCATCGGGAAGGAGACCAACATTCTCGAGGCCAGAGACCTGATGAAAGAGAATCATATCCGCCACCTTCCGGTGGTCGAACCCGACGGTACCCTGATCGGCATCGTCACCGACCGGGACATTCGAAGCGCCATGCCCTCCACCCTTCAGGATGAACTCAATTGCGATGCGGTGGACGACAAGCTGCGGGAGGTCACGGTAGACCGGTTCATGACCCCCGATCCCATGACCATTGCGCCCACCTACACCATTCAGGACGCCCTGCTCCTGATTCAGGACAAAAAAGTGGGGGCCTTTCCGGTGGTGGACGACGCCGGCAAACTCAAGGGCATCGTCTCTATTCGGGACCTGATTCGGGCCTTCATCAATGTTCTCAATATCGGCGAACCGGGAATGCTTCTGGGCATTCTGGTGGAAGACAAGGTGGGCCAGCTCAAGCGGATCGTGGACGCCATCACCGAAGAGAAGGTCTCCTTCGGCAGCGTCCTCGTCTCCCGCCACTGGGAAGAGGGAAAACGGGCGGTCTTTCCCTATCTGCTGACCAACAATATCGCCCGCATCAAAAAGAAGCTGCGGGATATGGGCTACACCCTTCTGGACCCGATGGAATGGTACCTGGATCAACTGCCCAAGAATGAATAGCCCGGCGCAGCGCATTCGGGTGAATGACTGCCCGTATCAGACGCTGCATATCTATTACATCGACGGCCCGGTCGATCCGACCGGCGCAATAGACACCCACGGATTCATCGGCAACTGGGAGGAGGCGGGGTTTACCTTTCTCTTCTTTTCGGAGCCCGCCGATGACCGGGTCGACACCGTTTTGGAACATCATCCGGAGGCACGGTTGCTGGATCGCTATCGGATGACCTACGAAGACTGGCAGGGGGGGCCGGTCGAACCCTTCACCCTCGGCGGCTGGTTCATTTCACCGCCCTGGAATTCGAGCCCCACCCCGGCCGGCCTGGAGCGGCTGATTCTGGATCCGGGGGTGGTCTTCGGCACCGGCACTCATCCCACCACCCGGGATTGCCTGGAGTTCATCGGCCGGGTGATGAACCGGGATACGGTGGAGAGGGTTCTGGACGTGGGCACCGGGACGGGCCTGCTGGCCCTGGCCGCGGCCCGGGCCGGCGGCAAACGGGTGCTGGCCTTCGATTTCAACCGGCTGGCGGCGGAAACCGCGCGGCGGAACATTCTGCTCAATGGTCTTGAAGACCGGGTCCTGGCCTTTCAGGGCCGGGCCGAAGAGATGATCGCCGTCGCCTCGGACCTGTGCATCGCCAATATTCATTTCGATGTCATGAAACACCTGATTACCGCCGATGGATTGTGCCGGCACAGGTGGTTCATCCTCTCGGGGCTTTTGCGCAGCGAGGCGAGGGAGACAGCCGATCTGCTGTCCCGCCTGCCGGTGGAGGTGGTGGATACCCGTGTGCGGGACGGAATCTGGCACACCTTTTTGGGAATCTCACGGCGCTGACATTACCGCCGGTCCAAACACGATGAAAGGGAAAGGATGTATATCAGATGCTGGGGATCGCGGGGGTCGGTTCCGGTTTCAGGGAACCAGTTCGCCCGGCACGGAGGGGATACCACCTGCCTCGAAATCCGGCCGAAAAGCGGCGAAACCATCATCGTGGACGCCGGCACCGGCATCCGTCGGCTGGGGCGGCGCCTGGTCGAAGAGGGCCGGAACCGATACCATCTGATCTTTACCCACGCCCATCTCGACCACATCATGGGGTTTCCCTTTTTTCGGCCCCTCTTCACCCGAAGCGCCCGGTTTCGCATGTATCGTCCCCCCTTGTCCGCCTTTGTCGGGCCCATGCTGTCCAACATCATGATTCCGCCGTTTTTTCCCATCCGCTACCGGGATGTCCCGGCCCACATCGAGTTCGCCCGGGAGACCGACGGCCTGGACCGGTTCGAGATCGGGTCGGTGACCATCGAACCGATTCCCCTGAGCCATCCCAACACCGGCCGGGGCTTTAAATTCACCGAAGACGGCCGCTGCTTCGTCTTTTTGACCGACAATGAACTCCAGTACGATCATCCCGACCGGGTCCCCTACCGGGAATACGTCGCGTTCGCCGCAGAGGCCGATCTCCTGGTCCATGATGCCGAATACACCCCCGCCGAATATCCGGCCGTGATCTCCTACGGCCACTCCACCTACATTCAGGCTCTGGAACTGGCCCTGAAAGCCGGGGTGAAAAAACTGGGATTGTTTCACCTCAATCAGGATCGGTCCGATCAAGCCATGACCGAGATCCTGGACCACTGCCACACCCTCATCAACGAAAACGGCCGACCCCTCGAATGCTTCGCGGTCCGAAGCGACATGGAATTTGAATTATAAGCTGTCGAGTGGTATACTCCAAAAAAAAACGACGACTTGAACTCGGCGGCACCGATTCGTTTCGAGGGCGTTCTGAACGGCCCACCCGAACACCGACCCGGAATCGCTGAAAAACCCAAAACGGCAATGATCACCGTTTCGGCCGCCCATTTATTGTTCAGTCTCGACCGAACGGTGATCACAGCCCATAAAACGGACGAAGAATGGACACCTTCATCAAACGAGCGGCGAAAGATCTATCCAAGGCCAAAAACGTGGTGGCCCTGACCGGGGCCGGCATTTCGGTGGAAAGCGGCATTCCCCCGTTCCGGGGAAAGGGCGGCATCTGGGAAAAGGTCGACCCGATGGAGTTCGGGGATATTCGGTATTTCATGCGGGACCCGGCCAAGGTCTGGGAGGTCCTGATTCAAGACCTGAAACAGGTGGTGGACCGGGCCCGCCCCAATGCCGGTCACAAAGGCCTGGCCCGGCTGGAGGAACTGGGCATCCTCTCCACCGTCATCACCCAGAACGTGGACGGGCTTCATCAGCAGGCCGGCAATACCGACGTCATCGAGTTCCACGGCAACTGCGCCTGGCAGCGGTGCATGTCCTGCGAATTAAAAATCGAAACCCACCGGGTGGATATCTCGACCCTGCCGCCCAAATGCGAGTGCGGCGGGGTGCTTCGACCCGACTGGGTCTTCTTCGGTGAAATGATCCCGCCCGAATCCCTGAAACGCTCCCGGGCGGTGTCGGCCCAGTGCGACATCATGCTGGTGGTGGGCACCTCGGCGGTGGTCCAGCCCGCGGCCCACATGCCGATCGTGGCCAAACAGGCCGGGGCCAAGGTCATCGAAATCAATCCGGAAGAGACCCCGCTGACCGGCCGCATCAGCGATTACCTGGTACCGGGCACCGCCGGAAAGGTCATGAACCGGATCCTGAAAGAACTGGAGCCGCTGCTGCAATGACCGGCGACTCATCCTCAAACGGTCATCGGATCATCCGGCTGACCCTGACCCCGCCCAGCCTCAAGGACAACACCGGCGACGCCGATCGTCTGGCCGGCGCCCTGAAACGGCGCCTGGGCGAAGATCTGCCGGTGCAAATGGATCTGGACTTGATGCGGGCTCTGCCGAAAATGATCAGAAAATGGAATTTCGATCTTCGGTGCATCGTCTTTCGGGAGCGCACCGGATATCGGCTGATCGACATCACCGCCGAAGACGACCCCCGGCCGGCCGCGGGTCTGGCGGTGGACCTGGGCACCACCCGGGTGGTCCTGCGCCTTATCGATCTGGAAACCGGATCATCCCTGGGCGAAACCGCCTTCGACAATCCGCAGATCCCCGTGGCCCCGGACATCCTCGACCGCATCCATTACACCGACGCCCATGCCGACGGCCTGAAATCCCTTCAATCGATGGTGGTGGCGGGCCTCAACCGCAATCTGGCGGAGCTGTGCGAGACCGCCGGTCTCTCCCGGAACGAGATTTACCTGATCGCCCTGGCTGGCAACACCGCCATGACCCATCTGTTCATGGGGCTGCCCCCCGACCGGATCATTCGGGAACCCTATATTCCGGCGGTCAACACCCCCGGCGTGCTGTCGGCCGCGGAACTGGGAATCGACGCCCATCCCCGTGCCCGGATTCTGGTCTTTCCCAATGTGGGGAGCTATTTCGGCGGGGACCTCATCGCCGGGATTCTCTTTTCCGGCATGAACGACATCGAAGAAACCGCCATTCTGGTGGATGTGGGCACCAACGCCGAGGTGATATTGGGCAACAAAGACTGGCTGGTGGCCTGCGCCGGGGCGGCCGGTCCGGCCCTGGAAAGCGGGGTGGCCGGAATGGGCATGATGGCCGCCCCCGGGGTGATCGACACCGTCGCCATCGACCCGAAGACCCGGGAATTTGAATACCGCACCATCGGCGATCTGCCGCCCGAAGGGATGTGCGGCTCCGGGATCATCGATCTGGCGGCCCAGCTCTTTCTCTCGGGGATGCTCGACATTCGGGGCAAGCTGGTTCCGGAAAATTGCGGCGACCGCTATCAGGAGGTGGACGGCATGGGCCGAATCGTGGTGGTGCCGGGCGCGGCATCGGCCACAGGGGAGGACCTGACCCTGGACCAGGCCGCCATCGACAGCCTGATCCGATCCAAGGCCGCCATGTTCACCATCCTGGAAACCTTGACCCTGTCGGTGGGCATGGCCCTGGAGGAGATCACCACCTTTTACGTGGCCGGCACCTTCGGCTCATTCATCAAGCCCGAATCGGCCATCGCCATCGGGATGATTCCGGATCTGCCAATAGAGACCTATCAGCCCCTGGGCAACAGCTCCCTGGGCGGGGCCGCCATGGCCCTGACCCTGGAAAACCCCCAGGCCGAGCTGGACAAGATCCGCAACCGGATCACCTATATCGAACTCAACGTCAACCAGGAGCTGATGAACCGGTTCAGCGCCGCCAAGTTCCTGCCCCACACCGATCCGTCCCGATTTCCCTCGGTCCGGGTCTGGGACTGACGCCCGCCGGTTGCCTTCAAGTCGATTCGGCCTTATTTTTAAAGCTTGAAACAGCAACCCCTATCCCCTTTTTTTTGAGGTAAAGGATCATGAAAATTTTTAAAAAATCAATGACGGGTCTGTTGATGGCCGGTCTTCTCACCTTTTTTCTTGCAGGATGCGCCCCCAGCAAATCCGGGCGGGTCTATTCCA
>JBKHDE010000102.1:0-15339 GCA_046541495.1 Desulfococcaceae bacterium | reverse complement strand
GGCCGGACAACAAAATCCTGAGGGCGACTTACAGCACCGGCTCCATCGGGCGGTTCACGGCGCTGGACGTGATCAATATCGTAAAGTTTTTGAAAAGCGATCAGAAAAAGTCGTTCCATTTGAAGGATGGAAAACTTGAGGTGCGCTAAAGCCCCGAATGTGTAGCCGTTCGGGCGTTGAAGGGGAGGGGGCAATGCAGGATAAAGGGAGAAACCGGCGATGAGCGTGATTTTTGGTGAAATGCGGACCTTTCCCCAGGGAGACGGACCCGATGTCCGGCTTCGGGTCTTCGGGGATGAATTCTACGCGCGGTATGAAAACGACGCCGGGTATACGGTGGTGTATGACCCGAACCTGGAGCGCTACTGCTACGCGGTTCTGGTGCAGGGCCATCTCATCTCCAGCGGCACCCCCATTCTCAAGCAGCCGCCCCTGGGGTTGAGACGTCACCTGCAGGAAGCCAAAACCATCCGCAACGGCAAGTTTCAGGACCGCTATGACAGAACCTACCCGCCCGCATCCCCGCCGGCCGGCGTTATGGGCGTTCGGGGTCCTCATAACGGGCTGCTCTCCGGGCGGCGGCTGAGCCGCGGCAAAATCCTGGGATTGACGGTCCTGGTCAATTTTCGGGATGTTCATACCGAGATCGGGCCGGAAGAGGTGACCGCGCTTTTCAATGAGGACGATTACACCGCCAACCGGAACGCCTGCTCCATTCGGGAATATTTTCTGAAGATGTCTTCCGGAAAGCTCGACTATACCAATGTGGTGGTGGGGCCCATCACCTTGAGCCACTCTCAGGCCCATTATATCTCCAACAATTTCGTGGCCGAGGCCCTGGAACGGGTGGCCGAGGAACTCAAGATCGATCTGGCCCGCTTCGACTCCCAGTCGGAAGGGATCGTGGATGCGGTCAATTTTCTCTATGCGGGGCGATCCCTGTATGAAGGGCAACTCTGGCCCCACAACTGGAAGGTGGAATGGGCCGCCGGGCGGCAGGTGCGGTATGACGGCATCACCTTCAATCAGTACATGATGACCGGGTTGGGTCGGCGGTCCGTCGATTTGAATATCGGGACCATCTGCCATGAAACCGGTCATCTTCTGTGCCGCTTTCCGGATCTCTATGATTACGGCACCCGGGACGGCGATTCGGACCCCAGCGCGGGGCTGGGGCTCTACTGCTTGATGGCCGCCGGCAATCGGCTGGACTACGGCCGCACCCCGGCCCCGGTCTGCGCCTACCTTCGGGATCTGGTCGGATGGCATGACAAAGAGGTGCTCCTGAACCAGCCCGGAACATTTCAGGCCCGTCACGGCGACTACACCACCCTGTATCGGTTCGAAACCGAGCGGCCCAATGAATATTACCTGGTCGAAAACCGCTCCCGAATCGGACTGGACGCCTATCTGCCTTCCAGCGGCCTGGCGGTCTATCACTGTGATACCTTGGGCTCCAACGAATGGCAGGGCGGTGATCCCGACCGGCACTATCAATGCGCTCTGCTCCAGGCGGACGGGTGTCTGGATCTGGAGACCAACCGCAATTCCGGAGATGCCGGCGATCTTTTCGGGAAACAGACGGGGGTGGCCCTGTCCCACGATACCACCCCGCACACCCGCCGATGGGACGGATCGGAATCCGGGTTCAATCTTCTGGATATCGGGGAGCCGGGGGAGATCATCCTGTTTAAATGCGGTCGGGCCGGGGATCAGGGGGAGACAGACATTTCAGATACCCCGATGGTAATTCAGGAAATATTTCCCGATCTGCTGATCCCGGATGATGCGGACGAGGGAATCTGCAGCATGGTGACGGTGGACAAGCCCGGCAGGATCACGGCGATTTCAGTGGCGGTGGATATCAGCCATTCCAATATCGGGGATCTGGAAGTCTCTCTGATCAACCCGCACGGCGACCGGATCATGCTCCACAACCGGGATTGGGGCGAGCCGGGCGATTTGCAACGGACCTATAATTCGGAAGGCCACTTGAGGCAATTGAAGGGGCTCTCCATGCAGGGCATCTGGGGCCTCTCCGTCAAGGATCTCGCAATTCGGGATATCGGCCGGATGAACCGCTGGAAGCTGACCATTTCTTACGAACCCACCGAACGGATCATTCAGGGAGAAGCGGTCTCCGGCCTGAGGATTCCCGATGCGGACTGGAACGGCATCACTTCGGCCATTCCCATCGATCAGGAGGGGCTGGCCCGGGAAATCCAGATTCAGGTGGAGATCACCCATACCTATATCGGAGATCTTCAGATTGCGGTGATCGCCCCCTCCGGGCAGGGTGTCGTCCTGATGCCTTTCGGCGAAGGCGGCAACAAGGCCGACGTTCGGCGCACCTATGATTCCACCAACCACCCCGGACTCGCAACCATGGTCCGGTCCGGCCAGCAGATGAAGGGCGATTGGATCCTGCAGGTGATCGACAATGCGCCCGGCGATTACGGTGTGTTGGAGAAGTGGTCTTTAGCATTGACTTTTTGAGATAAAAAAACATGTGCTTTCCTCTACTTTGTCAAATTTTCTGATCTATCTAATCCCGGGAAGGGGAGAAGATCTCAATAAAGGCCTCGGACGATTGCTCACGTCTTTTGGATGCAACATAAAAGGTCGGGGGTTGGTTGGGGAATTCGTTCGACTCCGGTTTTCCGAACAGCTCGATCTAATCGCGGATGACCTCGATTCCGGATTCCGGACGCCGGAAAGCATTCTGGTGGGAAAATCCTACGGCGGGTACCTTCTCCTTCATGCGCTGGCGGATTTGCCGCCTTTCCCGGGACGCATCCTGCTTTTTTCTCCGGTTCTCGGAGAAGCCGTCACCCCGAACCGCAGGTACGGCTCCCGCCCGCCACGGCCCCGCAAGTTGCTGGAAATCGCCGAGTCCGGGACCTTTCCGCCCTGCGGCTGTCTCGAAGTCCATACCGGCGAAGCCGACCCGGCCTGTGATCCCGATCTGGCCCGCAATATCATTCCCCGGCTGCCCAACGCCTCCCTTCGCGTGGTGCCGGGAGCGGGCCATGAACTGGATTTGGAATATGTGGGGAGAATGTTTTTAAAATTTATCGGTAACAAGCGCATGCAATGAGTGGAACCAAAACAAAAGATGCTGAAAAAGGAACATAAAAAAGCGGTATATGAAGATCTGCATTCCCTGCCGGACAACATGATCGGAGAAATCATGGATGGGGAGATCATAGCCGTGCCGAGGCCCTCTTATCGGCACAGCTATGTCGCTTCCGGGATCACGGGGGAAATCAGAGGACCCTTTCAAAGCGGAAGCGGCGGTCCGGGCGGATGGATCATCTTGTATGAGCCGGAAATTTGTCTGGGTGACAATATCCTTGTTCCGGATCTGGCCGCGTGGAAGAGAGAGCGCCTTCCGGAACCGCCGGAGACGAATTTTACGACCATCCCGCCGGACTGGGTGTGCGAAGTGCTGTCTCACAGTACCGTTCGAATAGACAGAATCCGGAAAATGCCTCTGTATGCCCGGTTCGGGGTATCCTATTGCTGGTTGGCCGATCCAGGCGCCAGAACATTGGAAGTGTTTCGGCTCGAATCCGGAAAATGGGTGCTGGTGGGGGTCCATGGTGAGAATGAGCAGGTCCGTATCGAACCATTCCAGGAGATCGAAGTTTGTCTCGCGAATTTATGGTGGACATGAAGACCGGATGGTATTCCATAACTTCCGCGAATCACCTAAGCTGATTCCCCGGGTTCACGATTCTTTATTCGGTACCAATCCACCGGAGCAGGGAAGAGGCGTTTTCCCCAATCCACCGACACAGCGTATTTCATGCAGCGTTCAAACACCGAATAATCGAATGCCGGGCAGCAAATGCCGGTTCCCTTCAGCAGGGCAGCGGTCTTTTGAGTGCTGAATCGCCGGGTATCCTGCATGTAAGGTCGGTAGGCTTTGGTGTAGGATTGAAACAGGAGTTCCAGACCGTTTCGGGGGAAGGTTGAGAAGTCTTCGGATGGTGCGGGTTCCAATCCGGAGAGATTTAGAAACCGTCGGGAGTACGCGATGACCCGGGCCAGCGGTATCGGTTCGGCTCCGGATATGTGAAAAATATCCCCCTCCAGTTCATTCATCATCAAATGGATAAACACCCGAGTGAAATAGTTCACCGGCAGCAGGTGCAGTCCGCCGTCTCGATCCGCATTCTCGATTCGAATGGGAAGATGGATTCGTCCGTTCGGACCTGCTTTCACCCCCATGGCGGCCGCTTTTTTGCCGCCGTTTGACAGATCATCCGCGTAGAGGTTGCGCAGAAAATGAGCAACCTTGATCGGATAATAGAGTGCGTTGAAGCGGATGGACCGGCCGGTATCGGCATCCCCGTACACGATGGAAGGCCGATAGATATTGAGGCGGATGCCGGTCTTTTTGCATCGCCGCACCGCCAGCCGTTCTCCACGGTGTTTGGTTTCTTCGTAGACATTGTAAAAATCGGCGGTATCCGTCAGATCTTCAAAGCAGACCCCGGACCGCTTTCCGGCCGCATAGGCGGTGCTCAGGTGATGAAAAAAATCGCATTCCCCCGATTCCGCAAGGCCGAGAACATGTTCCAGACCGGTCAGATTGACCCGTTCCGATTCACTCCGCCGGCGGCTGGAAAACCGGGTTTCGGCCGCGCAGTGGATGATCTCATGGATGTCGCTGTGCAGCCGCCGAATGGCTTCTTCGGAAAGTCCGAGATCGGGTCGATCCAGACATCCCTCCAGCACCGTCAATCGGGTGCGCCGGCCGGTTTCCAGGCCGAACCAGTCGAGCAGCTGATTCATTCTTGCAGACCCGCTCAGATTCCCCTTGGGGCGGCAGAGGGCGACTACCGCGTGGCCCTGCCGAAGGAGTTCCGCCAGAATATGGCTCCCCAGAAAACCGGTGGCGCCGGTGACCAGAAAACGGGTTTTCCGGCGTTCGCGTCTGTTTTGAATATGGAACGGCGAGGATCGCATATCAGCCTGGAATCAGGTGTAGAGAAACCCTTCCTTTCGGCTGAATCCCTGGTTGAACACGTATTTGATCCAGCGCACCCCTCGAACCCGGCTGCACAAATCCTCGATCATTTTTTCGGATTCGGCCATGGAGGCCAGCATTCTTGCTTCGTCTTCCGGGTCGGTCTGGTCCACGAAGAAGTCATACTCGAGGACGCCCCGTTTGCCGAAATCGAGGGGCGTCAGAAATCCGAAATCATGGTCCACGCCGTGGCGGTTCCCGATCTCGGCCAGGGAGGTGTTGATCTCTTCGATCAGCTCACCGCGGTCGATGGGGAGGTAGAGAATCCAGGAGATGATATGCTTTTTTCGGCCCATTCGCGGGCTCAGGATGCGGAACATGTTGAGCCAGCGCATGTCGGTGACTTCCGGACGGGAATAGAGATCGATGAAGAAGTCTTTGAGTTGAGGATCCACCGAATCGGCCAGGGTTTCCGGTGACGGGTCGAGGACCGCCTCCAGGAGCGGAACCATTTCCGGCCGGAACACGGTCCGGTAGGGTTCGGTATCCATCTCCATACCCCCGAGCAGGTCGGTAAGCCGGTCGTCGGTCAACCGGGGAAGCCCCAGAAACAGGGACCGGACCAGATCATTTTCCAGAACCACGTCCGACATCCCCCGGACCGCATCCAGGGCGTATTGATCGCCCACCACAAAGACGAAGTTCTGAATGCCCAGGGTTTCCGTAAAGAGGGTTTTGACCCGGTCGGCCAGGGCCCGGGTAGGGGCGATAAAGGTGGAGACATATTCGAGCCCCAGAACGGCCACGGCCAGCCCGATGCGCCGCACCCCCAGGTTGTGGACGAACGCGGTCGCCTCCTTGATGTCTGAAAAGGGGACCAGAAGGCCCGCTTCATCCGGGGTGGTGGGGTAGAGTTTGACCAGGGCCTCGGTGCAGACCGCCGGCGTCGGCCGAACTTCATGTGTGAATCCGTAGAGATTGGGGGCGTCCCGCTGGTCGAGGCTGAAGATCTCCCCCGTGTGATCCACAAAGGTGGCATTGATGTAGTGATCGGCGGCGGTGCCGTAGGCGGCCGAAAAGGTGGAAAAAATTCCCGAACACATGATGTTGGCGCAGATCAGGGCCGAGGTCTCGGCGGTGCAGGCCCGCATCCCTTCTCGGTCGGCGGCCTTTTGCAGATCAAACGCCGCCACTCCGGCGCCGATTCGGGCGGACCAGTTGTCCCGGTCGATCTCGATCTCCTTCATGCGGCCCATATCCAGGACCAGGCCTTCGGAGAAAACCATCCCGATGACGCTGGAGCCGTTTCCCCGAACCACGAAGGGAACCGCTTCCCGGTTGCACAATTGGATGAGGTCGCTCACCTGCCGGGTGGATTCGGGCATGGCCACGGCCCGGGGCACGCACGGACCCAACCCCGGCGAAGGATCGGTGGCGTAGGCGATGCAAACGGCAGGGTCACCCGAGGCCCAGTCCGGGCCCACGATCTCCTGCAATGAACGGAGAAACCGGTCCGGTTCGGGATCAGGAACAATCCGGTCCGGCGGCACCGCATCCACATAGTCCTTGAGGGCCTGCATCACCCGGCCGATCCGCAGCTCGGTGACGAAGTAGCACTGCTTGTCGCAGTGTCCGCAGAGATTGCAGGTGTCGGCGATGTCTTTCAGCCGCGGAGTCACCGGAATCCGATTCTTGCTCAGGGCGTGATAGATATCCATTCTGCCTTGGGGGTAGTAGCTGACGAAGCCTTTTTCCCGACCGGGGCGGCAGAGTCCGGTACCCAGGTAGTCGATTTTGCACATGGCGTAATGGCGGCACCGGGCCGCGGTCCGCACCGCTTCCGCATCTGTTTTCAGGGTCATGTCAGGATTCCTTCATCGCCTCGAAACCGGCGACGATGTCTAGAAGTTCCTCGGTGATGGACATCTGGCGCTGCTGATTGTACTGGTTGTTGAGCTCCGCCAGCCGCTCACCGATATTCTTTTCCGCGCCCTGCATGGAGGCCAGACGGCTGGCGTTTTCGCTGGCCAGAGATTCCACAAAGGCGCGGAAGATGGAAACAAAGAGGTATTCCCGGACCAGGGCGGAAAAGAGGGCGTCCGGGTCCATGGTGAAGGTGGGCAGGGTACGGGAATCCCATTCTCTTTCCCCGAGCCGCTCCAGCCAGGTCCGGTCCAGGGGCAGCAGCCGGACGGTGAAGGGCCGAAAAGTGGCCTGGGATGTGGGGCGGCTGTGGAACAGAAAGACTCGGTTGATCTGGTAATCCGCCTGCCAGGTTTCGATCCGCATGACGATTTCCTGGACGTAAGGCGTAATCCCCGACACCGAACCGGGTACCGTGAATGTGTCCGACACCGGTCGGCCGGCGTCGTCGAGTTGGCCGAAGGCCCGTTCCCCCACCGCCAGGATGACCGGTTCCTCCTCCTGGTCGGGTTCTTTCTCAAGGGTATCGAGGGCGTGATTGACGATCTGCTCGTTCAGAGAACCGGCCATTCCCTGGTCCGACCCGAATACCACGGCCCCGATTCGGCCTTTGGGCGCGCTTTTGAGGGTCAGCCGGGTTCCGGAGCGTTCATTCAATACCACCTGAAGCCCCATCTCCACGGTTCGGTAGTAATCCTGAAGGGCCTGCGTCGCCCGTTCATACTGCCGAATGTTGACGGCGGCCAGCGACTTCATGGTCTTGACCACCGACTGAAGGTCTTCGGTGCTATCGATTTTGCGTTTCAGTCCCTGAGTCGTCTGCATCCTGACGGGGCTCCCTTTCTGTTTCGCCCTGGCTGACCACGGCTTCTTCGGACTCGGTCTCCTAGGTCCCGGTTTCCTGTCCCAGGGCTTTGCGGGCGGTTTTCAGAAGCGATTGTATATCCGCGTCCTCCAGCTTTTCTCCCGATTCGATCCGCTTCATCTGATCGGGTCGTTCCCCGTGTACCCGATCCCGAATTTTTTGGGAAGCGTTTTCGATCTCGTCCACCGGTGTGTCGTCGAAAACGCCTTCATTGACCGCCAGAAGCACCGCAATCTGATCGGATACCGGCATCGGCTGATATTGCGGCTGTTTCAGCACCTCCCGCACCCGCCGGCCCCGCTCCAGGGTTTTTCGGGTTTCCTCGTCGAGCCGGGTGCCGAAGCGGGAAAAAGATTCCAGTTCCTCGAACTGGGAATAAGAGAGCCGCAGGTCCCCCGCCACCAGGCGGTACGCCGGCAGCTGGGTCTTGCCCCCCACCCGGGAGACCGACTTGCCCACGTCCACCGCCGGCAGGTGGCCTTTCCGGTAAAGATCGGGCGAGAGATAAATCTGGCCGTCGGTGATGGAGATGAGGTTCGTGGGGATATAGGCCGAGATGTTCTGGGCCTCGGTTTCGATGATCGGCAGGACGGTGACCGAGCCGCCGCCGTGTTCTTGGCGCAGGTGGGTGGAGCGCTCCAGAAGCCGGGAATGGACGTAGAAGATGTCCCCGGGAAAGGCCTCTCTTCCCGGCGGCCGCCGAAGCAACAGGGAAAGCTCGCGATAGGCCCGGGCATGGCGGGTGAGATCGTCGAAGATCACCAGCACGTCCCGGCCCCCTTCCATGAAATATTCAGCTATAGTCATGGCGGCATAGGGGGCGATGAACTGAAGCCCCGGCGGGTTTTCTTCGGTGGCGAAGATGACGATGGAATATTCCATGGCCCGGTTCTCCCGCAGATCGGCGATCACCTTGGCCACTGCCGAGTTTCGCTTGCCGATGCCGCAATAGATGCAGATCACGTCGGTATCCCGCTGGTTGAGGATGGTATCCACGGCGATGGCGGTCTTGCCGGTCTGCCGGTCCCCCAGAATCAGCTCCCGCTGGCCCCTGCCGATGGGGATCAGCGCGTCCACCACCTTAAGCCCACTCTGAAGGGGCACGGTGACCGGCGCCCGGTCCATTATTTCCGGGGCGGGCCGTTCGATGGGCCGTTCTTCATCCCCGGAGACCGTTCCCATTCCGTCCAAAGGCCGAGCCGTCGGGTCCAGAATGCGGCCCACCAGCCCATCGCCCACCGGCACGTTCATCACCTGATCGGTCCGCCAGACCTCGGTACCCGCCTTGATCTTGTCGCTTTCTTCCATAAGAATGACGCCGGTCTCCTCCCGATCCACATTAAAGGCCAGACCCCGCACGTTCCCGGCGAAATAGAGAATTTCATCTGCTTTGACCCCCGTGAGCCCGGTCACCCGGGCGATGCCGGGCCCCACATAGGACACTTCCCCCACTTCCAGGATCTTCAGTTCGGGTTCCTCTCGGCCGGATACCCGGTCCATGGTGTCGAAGGTATGGGTCAGGATATTGGTGAGATTCGGGTCCTGGTATTCCATCTGTGTCCTCTGTTTGCCTCAGGCGTTTTCGGATTCGGCGTTTTCGGATGTTTCGGTATCGGCGACTTCCTTTTCCGAAGTCTCTTCTTCGGATTCTCCGGTCTGCTCCCTGCGTTTTTTGGCCTCCTTTTCAAAGGCTGAAAGGGTCTTGCGTTCAAGGTCCGAAAGGTAATTTTCCAGACTCCAGGCGACCTTTTTATCCCGGCGCTTCACCTCGATCCCGAGGATCAGATCCGGGTCGGTTTCGTATGAGATTTCCGGGGCGCCCTCCACCGCCCCTTGCAGGACCGTTTCGATCTTTTTCCGCTTTTCAGAATCGAGTTCCTGTCCGCTCTTGACCACCATGGCGCCGTCCATCGACAGAAGGTCCGCTTTTTTGCCTTCCTCCATGCGCTCAAAACGGTCGATGAAAACCGCCACCGTGCGATCCTGAATTTCGGTGTCGGCCAGTTCGGCCAGGGCCCGTCGGCAGATGTCGTAGACCTGTTTTCCGGCCAGCCGGCGAAGTTCCCGAATAAAGGATTCCTTCTCCTGCTCGATGGACCGGCGCCACCGCTTCTGTAAGGATTCCACCTCTTCCCGGGCGTCCTGAATCAGCTCCTTTTTATAGGATTCCGCCTCTTTCCGAGCCTGGTTCAGGATCTCCTCCCGTTTCTGGTCCATCTTTCGGTTTTTTTCCTCGAATTCGTTCAACTCCTGTTCGGCTTCCTGCCGTTTTCGTTCGGCCTCTTCCAGCCGGTCCTGAATCCTTTCCTCCCGCTTGTCCATGGCGCTGATGATGCGGTCATAAAGAAGGTATTTCAGCAGGACCAGCAGAATCAGGAAGTTGACGATCTGCGCAATTATGGTCGTCCAGTCGATCAGCATGGATCATCCTCCCGCCTGCTCGATGACATGATTCCAGAAGGGATTGGCGAACAGCAGAATCATGGAGACCACAAAGCAATAAATGGCCGTGGATTCGATCATGGCCAGCCCCACGAACAGGGTCCGTGTGATGGTGTTTTGTTCATCCGGCTGCTGGGCGATGGAACTCAGGGCCTGGGCCACGGCCCGCCCTTCGCCGAGGGCCGGGCCGATGGCGCCGATGCCGATGGTCAGTCCTGCAGTGATAATAGAAGCCATGCCGATAAGACTGATGGTATCCATGATGCTGTTTTCCTCCTTGTGTCGATGTCAGCGCAATTGCGATTCCCCATCGAAGGGGGGTTATTCGGCCTGTTGATACCTCGCCTGCCGTTGCTGATGGGCCCGGGTGGCCGAGGCGATATACACGATGGCCAGAATCCCGAAGATGTATGCCTGGATCATACCGGTCAACAGGCCCAGAGCCTGCATGACGACCGGAAAGAGAAACGGCACGATCAGCAGCAGAATGGAGACGATTTTGGAGCCGCTCATGATATTGCCGAAGAGCCGAACCGCCAAGGCCAGGGTTCGGGACAGTTCCCCCATGATGTTGAATGGAAACATGAAAATGGAGGGCTGAAAATAGAGCT
Organism: Desulfococcaceae bacterium; assembly: GCA_046541495.1. Lineage (GTDB taxonomy): Bacteria > Desulfobacterota > Desulfobacteria > Desulfobacterales > Desulfococcaceae > JAABSQ01. Next base: position 4,523 of record JBKHDE010000102.1, on the reverse strand, counting down.
TGAGATACCCGAAGAGCCCCCGCTTTCGAATGCCGTATACGGGAACCGCGATAAAGACGCAGATGGCCAGGGCCGCGGTGGTGGACAAAGAGGCGGTGGGCGCCTCATACCAGGGCACGATGGTCAGAAAATTGCAGGCGCCGATGAACAGAAACAGGGTTCCGATAAAGGTCAGATAGATCCCCGGGTCTTGCTGGCTGGCCTCCCGGATTTCGTCTCGAATGAAAGAGACGACCATCTCCAGAAAGTTTTGCCACCGGGAGATTTTCACGTCCGAGGTGAGCCGGCGGGTGATCAGCCAGGACCCGATCACCAGCAGGGCCATTACCGCCCAGGTGAAAACGATGGTGGCATTGAGAGAAAACGGCCCCCATTGCCAATAGACCACCGCATCCGGTGAAATATCCCTAATATCCATGAACCCGGTCCTCGTTGCGGGGGGCAAAGGATTTGGGGATGGCGCCTATCCGGCGGACCATCACCAGCCGCACCGCCAGAAACCCGGCCAGGGCCGCCAGAACTTTTTCCCATTGTCCGCCGGAGAGGAAGAAAAAAGCCGCGATGGAGATGCCGGTTCGGAGAAAAAAGCTGAGAACGAATTCCACCTCCGGATGCCGCACCCGGGTCAGCCGGTGAATGGTGAACCAGAGTCCGCCGAAATGGAACAGGCCGACGGCTCCGCCCAAAAAAAAGATTAAACTCAATTCAGTAATATTCAATATCAGTCCTCCCCGACGCTTTCCCGCTTCACCCAGAACCAGGCGTTCAGACACCCCAGAATCAGCCCGACCAGGAGCATCATCAGTGTCCAGGAATACCGGCTGGGCCAGGTCTCGTCGATCCAGATGCCCACCGCCACTCCGATCACGGTGGGAATGGCCACCGACCAGCCCACCAGACCGAACATGCCCAGACCGAACCAGACATTCCGGTCTCTTTGCCGCCGGGACCGCAATTTCCGGTCCTGTTTGACCGCGATTTTATCGATGAAGTGTTTATCGGGTGTTTCCCGGTCTTTTTTATCGGCGCTCATTTATTCAGCCCCTTGAATCTCCAGAAACCGTCGCACGAAACCGGCCTCGATCTTGGCCGAGGCAGATCGTACCCGCTTTTCACGGTCGTCCAGCACCTTGAATTCCCGGTCCACTGTTTCATTTAATTCTTCCAGCTCCGGCCCCATGACCGCCCGCGGGGTGGAGACGAGAACCTCGGGCCCTTTTTTGACCAAGGTCCCTTCGTCCACCGCCAGATAGACCGCCTCCCCATCGGTGTCGGTGTAGGAAAAGATCCCCGGGCTCAGCGCCGATACGAAATCGATGTGCCGGGGCAGCAGGGTAAAGGCCCCGTTGGGCGCTTCGGCGCTGACTTTCGAGACATGGGCATCGACCAGGATTTGATCGGGCAGAAGGATTTTCAAATGGATGTTCAACTTTCCCTTTCCCCGGTTTCGGCTGTTTCTTTGTCTTCCGACTCATCCGGTTCGGCTTTATCTGTTTTCGCCTCGTCAATAGAGCCGATCATGTACAGGGCCCGTTCCGGCTCCTCGGAAAATTCATCGTTCAGGATGCGTTCGCATCCGTCTAAGGCATCCGCAAGGCTGACGATTTTTCCTTCATATCCGGTGAATTGTTCGGTCACCTTAAAGGGCTGGGTCAGGAATCGTTCCAGGCGTCTGGCCCGCCGAACCGTAGACCGGTCTTCCCGGGACAGTTCCTCCATCCCCAGCATGGCGATGATGTCCTTGAGGTCTTCATATTCGGCCAGTGTTCGGCGCATCTCCTGGGCGATGCGGTAATGGCGCTCGCCCACGATATGGGGCACCAGCATGTTGGAGCCCGACTGAAGCGGGTCCACGGCCGGATAAAGACCTTGGCTCGCTTTTTTACGGGAAAGCACGAGGGAAGAAGAAAGGTGTCCGAAGGTATGGACTGCGGAGGGGTCGGTGAAATCGTCCGCCGGCACATAGACCGCCTGAATCGAGGTGATGGCGCCGGTGTCGGTGTTGCAGATCCGCTCCTCCAGCTCCGCCAGTTCGGTGCCCAGGGTGGGCTGGTACCCGAGGCGGGACGGGAGCTGGCCCATCAGTCCGGAGACCTCCATGCCGGCCTGAATGAACCGGAAAATGTTGTCGATCAGGAGCAACACATCCTGCCGGGCATCGTCGCGAAAGTATTCGGCCATGGTCAGGGCCGCATGGCCGACCCGAAACCGGGCCCCGGGCGGCTCGTTCATTTGGCCGAATATCATCACCGTGTTGTCTAGAACACCGGCTTCTTTCATCTCACGGTAAAGCTCTTCCCCTTCCCGGGATCGTTCTCCGATGCCGCAGAAAAGACTCGCCCCTTCGTGCTGGGCGACCATGTTGTTGATCATCTCCATAATCAGCACCGTCTTGCCCACGCCGGCCCCCCCGAACAGGCCCCCTTTGCCGCCGCGCTCCAATGGGGAAAGGACATCGATAACCTTGATACCGGTTTCAAAGACCTCCGAAGAGATGGCTTGACGATCCAGATCGGCCGGCGGTTGGTGGATGGACCGTTCTTCCATCTGAGTAAGCGGCTCCCCTCGATCGATGGTGTCTCCGAACACATTGAAGACCCGCCCGAGGAGTTCTTTGCCGACCGGCACCTGAAGCGGATAACCGGTGTCGATGATGGGGGAGCCGTGCGCCAATCCGCCGGTGGAGGTGAGCCCGATGCCCCGCACGGTCTGAGAATCGAGGTGGGTGATGACTTCGATCCTCATTTCCTGATTCTCGCCCGTTTTAAGAATATTGTTGACGGCAGGCATGCCGCCGGGAAAACGGGCATCGATGACGCTGCCCCGTATGGCCTCCACCGTCCCTTGGCGCCGGTCTTCCCGATTCTGTTGATGGTTCATGCCGCTGTCTCCGTCCTCGATTTCATCCGCATTCGGTCCACGTTATTTGAAACGGTCGATGGCGCTTTCCACCGAGATTTTCAGATCCGAAAAAGCGTTTTCCACGCCGGCTTTGAGGTCCTTCCAGGCATCCCCGCCGGAAGTTTTCATTTCTTCAAGTCGATCCTTCAGGGTTTTCCTTTTGCCTTCGAGTTCTTCAATGCGGTTATTGTATTCAATTCTGGCCTCGGCGGACGCCTGTTCGGCTTTGGCCTTAAGCTGTTGGATTTTCGCATCCCATTCTTTCAGTTGGGCTTCCATTTTTTGCTCGTAGGCCTCTTTTTTTTCTTCATTCATGGGTATTTCTCCTTCCAGTTGATAAAATCATTGTTTAATCCTCTCCAAAAAGAGAACGAAAGGGAATAAGTGAAAAGCTGTATTCTAACCGGGAAAAGGTATGTAACTTTAAAACACCGGCAGGTGTTTATTGGGATATCCACACCTGCCGGTGTGTGAAGGGAATATTGGTCAAGCGGGGGAAAATCTTCGGATGGGATCAACAGCGAAGATCAGGGATTTTTTCTTCCTTCATAACATCTCCGCTCCACATAAGAATCGGTGGCTTCATCAAAGACGGCGTCGTTTTCGTGAACCAGCTTAGGCCCGCCTTCCCATCCGCCGCAGGCGAGGACGACCGTTTCCCCCATGGTGAAATTCCGGCCGCAGGCCGGGCATTGAGATGCATTATTAAGTTGTTCCCGACCCATAATGGTCTTCAGACTTTGTCTCTTGTCCATAGCAGTGGCTTCCTCCGAATGTTGTGATTTCAGATGAGCCGAGGCGAAAACAGGTTTCAACCTCGGGTTTTTTCCAAAAAGTTGTTTTAACTTTACGTTCATAACATAGGACTTGACACGATAAAATCAACTCGATTCTCCAACTTCCGATTTTCTCCGCCGGGCCTGTGAGGCAGAAGAATTCAGCCGATGTACTGCGATTCGGGTTTCAAAATACAATTATATCCGTATTCTCTTTCCACTATTTAAAAAGCTATAGCTCGGTTTGTCCAGCTTTACCTTTAAATTTCGAAAAAAAGGAGCGGCATTATGCGAATGAGCAATCTGTTTATTATTCTTTGGGGCGTTTTTGTCTTGGTATTTTCGATTTCCCCCCTGGTAAAGGCCGAAGATACGGCACCGCCCTGGAAAGAACCGCCCGAGGGCGGGGTTCGGTTCACGGTGCCTTGCGTAAACAATGTTCCCGACCTTCATGGGAATGTCGAAAATCCGGATTTGATTATTTTTTTCGGCGGCAACCAGTTCATGGTTTTGCCGGACATTATGGCGGCCTTCAAGCAGGCCCATCCGCAGTATCAGAAAATTTTCTACGAGACCCTTCCGCCGGGAATCCTGGAAGAGCAGATCAAGACCGGCAGTCTGGTGATCGGCAATCTCAAGATCACCCACCGGCCGGATATCTTCGTGGCTGGTGAAAAGCGGCTTCGGGACCTCGATAAAAGCCGGGTGCTGAGATTCAAATAGTGTAACGCTTTTCATTCTGTCCGATTCAGGCTGTTGAAGGATTTTTTCCTTTATTCCAAAGAGGTTATATTCACATCCATATATAGTTCAACAATCAAAATAGTGTAACGCCATCAAAATTTC
>JBKHDE010000101.1:0-15539 GCA_046541495.1 Desulfococcaceae bacterium | reverse complement strand
GATCTGGCCCTGAACACCGCCCGCTCCTGCGGGTGGGACGACGTCGGCATCGATATCTGCGCTTTCGACGGCTGGTTTTATGTACTGGAGGCCAACATGAAATACGGCAAAGAGGGATTTCGGCAGGCCGGCATCGATTACACCCGCCTCATGGAAACCCTGATCGAAAACGGAGAGATATGAATACCCCAATCCAATCGCTTCAGGAACTGACCCGTCGCTGGAACCACCGCGAGACGCAGATCCTCTCCTCCAACGCGACCTTCAGCCAAGACGGGGTGCGTCGAAGCCGGGAAGGTTCCCTGGAGGCCGGGTACCGTCAGAATTTTTCCCTGGATGTGGACCGGGTGCTCCATTCCCTGGCCTATACCCGGTACATCGACAAGACCCAGGTATTTTATCTGGTCAAGAATGATCACATCACCCACCGGGTGCTGCATGTGCAGTTGGTCTCCAAGATCGCCCGCACGGTGGGCCGGTTCCTGAGGCTGAATGAAGATCTGATCGAGGCCATCGCCCTGGGCCACGACATCGGACATGTTCCTTTCGGACACGAGGGCGAGCGGTACCTCTCGGACCTCTGCAGGGCCCACGGCATCGGCCATTTTTGCCACAATGTTCAGAGCGTCCAGTTTTTGGACAAGGTGGAACGGAAGGGCCGGGGATGGAATCTCTGCCTTCAGACCCTGGACGGCCTGATCGGCCATGACGGGGAGATTCACGATCAACAGATCCATCCGGTTCAAGAAAAAACATTTGACTCCCTGGACAGGGAAATTCAGGAGAAGAAAAACAATCCGGAAACGCCGCTCACCCCGATGACCCTGGAGGGGTGCGTGGTGCGGTTTTCCGATACCGTCGGCTATATCGGCCGGGATATCGAAGACGCCATTCGGCTGAAAATGATTCAACGGGAAGAGCTTCCCCGGGAATCGACCGAGGTGCTGGGCGACACCAACGGCACCATTGTCTATAACCTGGTCACCGACATCATTCGGCAGAGTTTCGAGAAACCCTACATCGGGTTCAGCCCGAAGGTATCCGAGGCCCTGAAACGGCTCAAGCGGTTCAATTATGAAAGAATTTACCTCAATCCCGCGATCAAGCGACACTCCGCCACCATCGAAATCCTGTTCAAAATTTTGTTTGAGCGGTATCTGGAGGACCTGATCCGGGAAAACCGCAATTCCGTCATCTTTACCAACTTTCTATCGGACATGTCGCCGGAGTATATGGAGGATCACACCCGGGAGGAGATCGTCCGGGATTTCATCGCCGGCATGACCGACAATTATTTTTTGCGGCAGTCTCCCGAGGAGTTCCGATCCAGACTGGCGGGATTCGGAGACTGACCCCATCCAACAAACCTGAGAGGACATGATCATGAAAACCTATCCCATCCCCATGGTCCCCGGCCCGGTTCGAGTGCCGGAAGCAGTGTTGAAGGCATATGATATCAACTACGGGGCCCCGGCCCTGGAAACCGAATTCCTGGCGCTTTACAATCAGACCGAATCCAACCTGAAACAGATCCTCGGCACACGGAATCGCGTGGTGATTCAGACCGGCGAAGGCATGCTGGCCCTCTGGACCGCCCTGAGAAGCTGCCTCCAACCGGGGGACCGGGTGCTGTCCATCGCCACCGGTGTTTTCGGTTACGGGATCGCCGAAATGGCCGAATCCATCGGCGCCGAGGTGGAGATCATCGATCTCGGCTACAATGGGTCCCTCATCGATTTAAAGCCGGTTGAGGCGGCGGTGGACCGGTTCAAACCCAAGATGATCACCGTGGTTCATTGCGAAACCCCGTCCGGCACCATCAACCCCCTGGAAAAACTGGGCAGACTCAAGCAGAATTCCGGGGTGCGGCTGCTCTATGCCGATGTAGTCTCCAGCGCCGGCGGCGATCCTGTGCTGTCCGATGAATGGCATATCGATCTGGCCCTGGGCGGCTCTCAGAAGTGTTTGTCTGCGCCCCCCTGCATGTCTTTTCTGTCGGTCAGCGATGCGGCCTGGGAGATCATCGATGAGATCGGCTATGTGGGGTACGACGCCCTCAAGCCCTTCCGCACCGCCCAGCAGAACCACCGGTTTCCCTATACCCCCTACTGGCACGGCATGGCGGCCCTGAATGCGGCGGCGGAGCTGCTGATCGGCGAGGGCCTTAACAATTGCTTTTTCCGCCACCGGGAGGCCGGGGATTATTGCCGAAAACGAGCCGCGGATATGGGGCTCTCCCTCTTCCCGGCCCCCGATGCCGTGACCTCGCCGACCGTGACCGCGATTCAGGTTCCGGAAAAGACCACCTGGAGCCGTTTCGATGCCCGGCTGCGGGAGCACGGACTGGTGGTGGGCGGCAGCCACGGGCCCATGGCCGGCAAGGTCTTTCGAATCGGCCATATGGGGTCCCAGGCGGATATGGACCTGGTCCGGCAGGCCATGGACGTGCTGGAAGAAGTCATACGACGGCCGGAGTAAAGCATGTTTCAACCCCGGACCTACCGAACCCTCATGGAGCGGGGAGAACGTCCGTTTTTCCGGGTCATGGTCCGGGAAACCGATCTCTATGTCCATGCCCGAAAGCCGTTGGAATCGGTCACCCGAGACCTGGTGCTCAAATATCGGGCCCAGCTGGAGACCTATCTTCAGAGCCACCCCGAGTTCGGGTGTTCCCTTCGCCCGGTCTCCGTCCGGGGGCCGGCCCCGTCCATTGTTCGGGAGATGGCCGAGGCCGGGGGGCTTGCCGGTGTCGGCCCCATGGCGGCTGTGGCCGGGGCCGTGGCCGAGCAGGTGGGCGAAGGTCTGCTCAAAGACCACACCCCGGAGGTGATCGTGGAAAACGGCGGGGATGTTTTTCTTAAGACCGATACCCCTTCGGTCATCGCCGTATTTGCCGGACGATCGCCCCTGAGCATGAAGATCGGCCTTCGAATCGATTCCAGACCGCATCCCATGGCGGTATGCACCTCTTCCGGCTCCCTGGGCCACTCCCTCAGCCTGGGAAAAGGGGATGCGGTCTGCGTGGTCTCCCGCTCCTGTGCCCTGGCCGATGCCGCCGCCACTGCGCTGGGAAACCGCCTCCAATCCAGATCGGACATTTCCGGGGCCATCGACTTCGCCAAGGATATCGCCGGGGTTATCGGGTGCGTCCTGATCATGGAAGACCGGGTCGGAATGTGGGGAGATATCGAAATCGTGCCGGTCCGCGGCCAGGCGCCGTCCTTTCCCGCCGGAAGAAACCCAAAAAGAAAAAGACGGCCATGATCACCGTTTCGGCCAGCCTGTCCATAATTCAGGTTTGGAATTCAGGTTTGGCCGAAACGAGGATCAAGGCCGAAAAACCCGAACCTAAAAAAAGGTTGAGCACCAAGGGGGTTATATAGTAGATTATTTCTTCAAAAGGGAAATTTTCAGCTGAACCCGACCAAGGAACCGGATATGAAAACCATGTGGGCGCCGTGGCGAATCGAGTATATTCTGGGCAATGAAAAAGAAGACGGTTGCGTATTCTGCAAGGCCCTGGGCGAAAAAGACGATCTGACCCTCTACAAGGGAGAAACCACCTTCGTGGTCATGAACAAGTTTCCCTATGCCAACGGCCATCTGCTGGTGCTTCCCAGACGCCACATCGCGGAATTGGGCGATTTAAACAAGTCGGAAATGGGGGATCTGTTGATGACAGTGGAATCCGCCCGATCGATTCTGAAAAAGGTGATGAACCCGGCCGGGTACAACGTCGGATTGAATCTCGGGGCCATCGCCGGGGCCGGGGTGGGGGAACACCTCCATTTTCATATCGTTCCCCGATGGTACGGGGATGTCAATGCCCTGGCGGTGTTCGGCGATCTGCGCGTGATTCCCGAACATATTCGATCCACCTACGACAAACTGAAGCCCCACTTCGATCAACTGAGCGACACACCTTTATAGACGATATTTCGAGTCCGTTTATGCAGTCCGAGACCGAGGCCCAAAAAGAACTGAAATCCGGCCCCAAATCGACGCCGATGATCCGGCAGTACCTGGCCGTCAAGGAGGAGTACCCGGATGCCATCCTCTTTTACCGGATGGGGGATTTTTATGAAATGTTCTTCGAGGATGCGGAAACCGCCTCCCGCATCCTGGAGATCACCCTCACCTCTCGAAACAAGAACGAGGAGACCCCGATACCCATGTGCGGAGTGCCCTACCGGGCGGTTCAGGGGTATATCGCCCGACTCATCGAAAACGGCAGAAAGGTGGCCATCTGCGACCAGGTGGAAGACCCGGCCCAGGCCAAGGGGCTGGTGAAGCGGGAGGTGGTCCGAGTGATCACCCCGGGGATGATCATTGAAAACGAATTCCTGGACGCCAAGACCCACAATTTCGTGCTCTCCCTGGCCCGAAACGGAAAAAATATGGGGCTCTCCTACCTCGATATTTCCACCGGCACTTTTCGAATTTCCGAAACCGGCGATCCCGACCGGGTGGTGGACGAGGCCCTTCGGGTGGCCCCCAGCGAGGTGCTGCTGCCCGAATCCTTTCGGGAGGACCCGTCCCTTTCACGAATGGTGTCGTTACTGTCCAATCGAGCGGTGTCTTACCTGGCGGATCGCTATTTCGATTTCACGACCGGCCGGGAACGCCTCACCGATCAATTCCAAACCCTGTCTCTGGAAGGGTTCGGCTGTGAGCACCTTCGGGCCGGGGTCGGGGCCGCCGGAGCCCTGCTTCAGTATGTGGGAGAAACCCAGAAACAGCGGATCGATCATTTTTCAGGGATCGAGACCTATGTTCTGGACGAATTCATGGCGGTGGATGACCAGAGCTGCCGGAACCTGGAACTTCTGGAGAACCTGCGCACCGGAAAGCGGCAGGGGACCCTGATCGATATTCTGGACCAGACCGTCACCGCCATGGGCGGACGCCGCCTTCGTCACTGGCTGCGGTATCCGCTTCTGGATGTGACCGCCGTCGAATCCCGGCTGGACGGGGTGGCCGAGGCCAAAGAGCACCGAAGCCTGACCGAAGAGATTCGGGAAAAGCTCAAAACCGTTTACGACCTGGAGCGTCTGGGCACCCGCATCGCCATGGGCCACGCCAACGGACGGGATCTCACCGCCCTCAAACGATCTCTGCTGACCCTTCCGGAAATCCTGTCGACGGCGGCCGATTTCAAATCCCCCCTTTTCAGATGGAAGGGGGACATCGACCCGATTCGGGAACTGGCCGATCTGATCGACCGGGCCGTCCGGGAGGACGCCCCCCCCACCATTCATGAAGGCGGCATCATTCGGGAAGGGTTCAACCCGGAACTGGACGATCTGATCTCCATCAGCCGGGAGGGGAAGGGGTGGCTGGCCAAACTGGAGGCAAAGGAGCGGGAAACCACCGGAATCAACTCCCTGAAGGTCCGCTTCAACAAGGTCTTCGGCTACTATCTGGAGGTATCCAAAACCCATTCCGAGAAGGTGCCGGATCACTATATTCGAAAGCAGACCCTGGTCAACGCCGAGCGCTACATCACCGACGAGCTCAAGACCTTTGAAGACAAGGTTCTGAATGCGGAGGAACGGCGGTCCGCCCTGGAGTACGATATTTTCAATCAGATCCGGAATGCGGTCAAGAAAAACACAGCCGCCATTCAGGAAGCGGCCCGGTTCGTCTCCAGACTCGACTGCCTGGTCACCCTGGGCCGGGTGGCCGCTGACAATGATTATTGCCGCCCGGAATTCAACACCCGGGGAGAACTGATGATCGAAGAAGGCCGGCATCCGGTGGTGGAAAAGATGATCACGGCGGAGCGGTTCGTGCCCAATACCCTTCGAATGAACAATGAATCGGAACAGATTCTGATCATCACCGGCCCCAATATGGCCGGAAAATCAACGGTATTGCGCCAGGCCGCCCTTTTGGCGATTATGGCCCAGATGGGCGGGTTCGTGCCGGCGGCCCGCGCGGTGATGCCGGTGATCGACCGGATTTTCACCCGGGTCGGGGCCCTGGACAATCTTTCCCAGGGCCAGAGCACCTTTATGGTGGAGATGCAGGAAACCGCCAATATCCTGAACAACGCCACCCCGGCCAGCCTGGTGATCCTGGATGAGATCGGCCGGGGGACCAGCACCTTCGACGGCTTGTCCATCGCCTGGGCGGTGGCGGAATACCTCCATGACATCAAGGAAAAAGGGGTCAAAACCCTGTTTGCCACCCATTACCATGAACTCACCGAACTCGCCCGGTCCAAGCCGCGGGTCAAGAATTACAATATTGCGGTCAAGGAGATCGAGGATGAGATCATTTTTCTGCGAAAACTGGCGGAAGGGGGCACCAACCGCAGCTACGGCATTCAGGTGGCCCGGCTGGCGGGCATTCCCGGCGGGGTGATCGATCGGGCCAAGGATATCCTCTCCCGGGTGGAAGGCCGAAATCCGGGCCTGAAAAAAGGCGCCGGGATTTTTGAAAAACCGGCCCGGTATGCGGAAAAATCGGAACAGTTGGGGTTGTTCAAAAAATCGGAGAACACCGTGTTAAAACGGCTGCAAAAGCTGGACATCACTCGAATGACCCCCCTGGAGGCCATCAACTGTCTCAACGAATTGCAGGAAAAGGCCAAGTTTCATTGAATCAATAACCGTTTGATGATCCGGCGCCGCCCCCATACGGGTCGGCGTCAGGAACGTGAAGCCCCTGCCGCCCTTGACGGCGGATATGGGGCGGCAAACCATTACAGGTGGCGAAGATGGCTGAAAAAAAGTTTGAGGTTTTCCAAAAGGCAGCGACCCTTCTTCTGGTGATTACAGCCATGGCCGCATTTTCAGGGGTTTCCGAATCGCTTGCCGACACCGCCGAACAGCAGTTTTACAGCGCCGACGCCGGTTGTCAAAAATTTCTGAAGGACGATGAAAAAACCAAATATCGGGAAAACTGGCTTTTCCACATTCGAAAATTCCAGAAGGCCTTTCGGACCAATCCGGCCGGCTCCCTGGCGCCGGCCAGCCTCTATTGGGTCGGCAAACTGTATCATGACCTCTACTCCCGTTCCTTCCTGACCAGCGATAGAGAAGAGGCCATCGACGCCTATGAACGGCTCATTCGCCGCCATCCCCACAGCACCTATCGAAAAAAAGCGGAAGCGGAGCTGGCCGGCCTCGCTCCCACCGCCGAACGCGTCGAAACCAAAACCCCGCTGGTCAGCAAAGAAGATTATCAGAAGCCGCCCGAGACCAAAAACAGCGCCAAATTGGTGGTGAAATCATCCCGGGCGCGATCCGGATCCGGGGCCGCCGGTCCGGTGCCTCACAAAAAAAGGGGCAGCGTATTCATAGAATCCAAGGAGAATTATCGGGGGTCGGTGGCCGAAAAAGAATCGGAGGAAATCGCCCGCCTGATTCTGAAACGTCAGAAGGTGCGCGAGAGATTGAATAACCCCCCCGCGGTTCCCGTCTCATCTTCTCCACAGCCCGAGGGTCCGAGCCGGACCCGGCCGAATGCGCCTTCTTCATCCGGTAGGACCGTCATTCAGGGGCTTCGGGTCTGGTCGAATCCCAATTACACCCGCATCGTGGTGGATGCGGACCACCCCACCTCATTCCGCCACCACCTGCTGAATCCGGACACGGCCCATCATAAGCCGCAGCGGCTCTATATCGATTTTGATAACAGCCGTCTGGGCCGAAAACTGGAAAAGGTGATTCCGATCAACGACAACCTGCTTACCGCGACCCGGGCCGGGCAGCGGAACCCGAACGTGGTCCGGGTGGTGGTGGATATCAAGTCTTTTCAGTCTTACAAGGTGTTTGCCCTTCAGAATCCGTTTCGAACCATCATCGACATCTGGGGTACCGAGACGCTATACGCTGAAAGCTCGAAACCGCCGCCGGTTTCCGAGCCGGTCATGCCGGTGGTGAACCGGCCGTCGACGTTACCCATCACCCCCCAGGATCTGGCCAAACAACTGGCGCTGGGGGTGCGCCGTATCGTCATCGATCCGGGCCACGGCGGCCATGACCCCGGGGCGCCCGGCTGCATGAAAGGGGTGAATGAAAAAGACATCGTTCTTCAGATCGCCTTGCGGCTGGCCCGGAAAATTCGGCGGGAACTAGGGTGCGAAGTCATCCTGACCCGATCCGATGACCGGTTTTTATCGCTTGAAGAACGGACCGCCATCGCCAATACCAAAAACGCGGACCTGTTTGTTTCCATCCATGCCAATGCCCATACCGACCGGCGGGCCTATGGTCTGGAAACCTATTTTCTGAACCTGGCCACCGACGAAGACGCCGTTCGGGTGGCGGCCCGTGAAAACGCCACCTCCCGTAAAAACATCAGCGATCTTCAGACGATTTTATCCGATCTGATGAAGAATTCCAAAATCAATGAATCGAGTCGATTGGCCGGGTATGTGCAAAAATCGATGACGTCGCATCTAAAAGGCCATTATTCGAATATTAAAGACAAAGGGGTCAAACAGGCGCCGTTTTACGTGCTGCTGGGGGCGCAAATGCCCTCGATTCTGGTGGAGGCCGCGTTCATCAGCAATCCGCGGGAATGCAAGCGGCTCATGGACGGAAACTACCAGGAACACCTGAGCAGCGCCATCATAAGGGGAATTCGCGCGTATATAACAGAGACCAGCCCCACCGCCTTCCTGCGGCAGAGCCCCCGGGGCAGAGGATAGGTCAGGGGTGTCGTTCGGGAAGGACGATTTTTCGGTTTTCCGGGTCCGGATGGGGTCGATAGAAGACGGCGGTGTGGCCGATGATCGACACCAATCGGGATCGGGTGGCTGCTTCGATCCGGTCCGCGATGGTCGTTTTGTGGGCTTTTTCCTTGAAATCGACAAATTTAATCTTAATCAGTTCATGGGTGTTCAACGCCTCGTCCACCGATCGAATGACCCAGGGGGTCAGCCCCTTCTGCCCCACCATGACTACCGGATTCAGGCCGTGGGCCAACCCCCGCAGGTATTTTTTCTGAAATCCTTTCACCTTCAGCGCACCTCCATTTCATGTTGATGATTCCCGGCAAGAAGCGGCATCGCCGTTTCCTGAGGAATTCATACCGGTTTACCCGATCCGGGTCAATAGACCCCTTGAAAAAAGCCGCACCCATGGGGTTTCTTCATTCTCTCATTGACACCTGTTCCGCAGGGGAGGTAGGGTTGCCTGAACAGGAAGCGAGGAAAGAATAAAATGGCTCAGAATACGAAAACAAGATCCGCCGGCCGGCGGATCGGGCAGAGGAAACGGATCGGAGATATCCTGCTCGAAGCCGGCTTGATTACCCGGGAGCAGATGAAAGCCGCCCTTCAGAGACAGAGCGTCACCGGCGGCCGTATCGGCAACATTATGGTGGAAATGGATTTCCTTTCCGAAGAAAACATGGTCGGCGCTCTGTCCAAACAGCTGGGCATCCCCAGCATCGATCTGAAAAAGGTGACGGTGTCCGAAGATCTTCTGAAGCTGTTGCCGGAAAATTTTCTGATCAAAAACCAGGTGGTTCCCATCGAGCGGGAGGGGAATATCCTCAAGATCGCCATGGCCAATCCCCTGGACCGGTCCACCATGAATGATATCGAATTCATGATCGGCGGCGGAGTGGTCCCTCTGGTCACCACCCCCTCCGCGGTGGAGCGCTTTTTAAAAAAACTCAAGGGCCCGGAAGAGGATACTCGCGCAGGATCCGGCGCGGCCGAGCGGATGGAAGTGGTGGTAGATGAAGAGCAGAAGGTGGATACCCGAAAGCTTCTCAGTTCGGCGGAATCCCCGGCCATCATCCGCTCCATCAACCGGCTTCTTATCGACGCCATTCGAACCGGCACCACCAATGTGCATATCACTCCGCGTCAAAACGATGTGCTGGTCCGATATCGGCTCGACGGAATTCTTCGAAACACCACCAGTTTCCCGGCCCAGGTCTATCCGGCCATTTTGGCCCGCCTGAAAAGCATCGCCCACATGGATATCGGTGTGACCCGCCGACCCCAGAACGGCGGGGTGTCGGTTCGGGTGGGGGATATGGAGGCGGACCTTCGAATTTCCATGCTGCCCACCTTTACCGGTGAAAAGGTGGTGATTCGGGTGGTGGGGAAAAACCAGAAGATGAGAAACCTCGAAAACCTGGGAATGCATCCCAAGGATTTGAGCACCTTCTATTCTCTTCTGTCCCGTCCCCACGGCATGATCCTGGTGGTGGGCCCGGCCGGCAGCGGCACATCCACCACCCTGTACACCTCCCTGCGGTATCTTCGGTCCGAGGAGAGCAATATCATCACCATCGAGGACCCCATCGAATTCCAGATACCGGGGATCAATCAGATTCAGGTTAATCCCCGGGACGGGCTCACTTTTTCCGTTGGGCTTCGATCCATTATGCATCAGGACCCGGATATTATCATGGTCAGTGAAATCCGGGAATCGGAGATCGCCCGGCTGATGTTCCAGTCGGCCATGATGGGCCATCTGGTGCTTTCGTCCACCTATACCAACAATGTCGTGTCCACCATCACCCATTTGATGAATTTCGACATCAAGCCTCACATGGCGGCCTCTTCCATCGCCGGAGTGGTTGCACAGCGGCTGGTTCGTCGGAATTGCCCCCACTGCTTGGAGCGATATATCCCGGAACCCAAGGTCCTGGCCGGGCTCAACGTCGATGTGATGGAAGTCTCCAAAATGAATTTTTATCGGGGCCGCGGGTGTTCCAAATGCAACGACACCGGATACCGAGGCCAGATCGGCATCTTTGAAATCCTCAGCATCGACTATATTCTCAAGGAAATTATTCTGAAGCGAGCCTCGGAACGGGAAATCTTCACGGCGGCCCGGCACCGGGGGATGACCACCATGGAGGAGAACGGTCTCTATCTGGTGTTGAATAAGATCACCACCCTGGAAGAGATTCTTCGGGTGATTCCATCCGACGAAATCTCCACTCAGCGCAAGGGGGCCTGGGAGAAACAGATCATTTCCCTTTTTGACGAAGCCATTTATCTGCTGTAAAGGAATCGATATGAAAATTTTAAAACGAATTCTCGGAATCTGCGAAACCCGACCGCCCGAAGACAGCGGGTGCTGGCGAATGGAGAACGATCGAATCCTCCTGGATCTGAATCGGGCCGAAGAATTGAAAAATTCGGGCGGGGCCCTTCGCCTGGAAGGCGGGGCGCTTCCCGAAAGGATACTGATCGTTCACGGCGCCGACGGCCGGTTTTACGCCCTCAAAAACCGCTGCACCCACATGGGGCGGCGAATCGATCCGATGCCGAAGGGCGACGCCCTTCAATGCTGCAGCGTATCCAAATCCACCTTCACTTTAGGCGGAGACCTCAAGGACGGTCCCGCAAAGGGCGCTTTGACGGAGTTTCCGGTGAAAAGGGAAGGGGATACCCTGGAAATCTCCTTCAAATAGACAGGTTTTTTCACTTTCATGAGCTTTTTAGAAGCCGTATTCGAACTCATCGAAGACAACAGCTGCCCCTTTTACGGATTGGGGGATCGATTCAAGTTGTCCGGTAAGGCCCTGTTGCTGGAACATAAACAGGAAAAGACCTTTATCAGCACCACCGTCATCAAATTCCCCCTGGAAAAATCGGCCTGTCGCATCTTGATCGAAGATATTTCCGAGGTGCTGATCAAGTACAAAAGCATCGATCGGGTCCCCGGGTATATCATCGACTGCAGCGGATGCACCGGGACCATTCGCCTGGAATGCAAACGCGAAAAAAAATCCCTCACGGCGGATGAAGATTCGAAGCCGGATACCGACATCGCGGTGATGGAAAGCCTTCTGAGCGATTTTTCTTTTTTCAAGGTCCTGGATGAAAATGATATCAAAAGCTATGTCCCGTTCCTGAAACTCACCAAATTCGCACCGGGCGAGGTCATCATAGAAAAAGGAAACATCGGCCGGAATCTGTTCATTATCGTTTCCGGTTCGGTGGAGGTATTGGGAGAAAGAGGTGTGAGCATCACCTTTCTCGGGAAGGGGGAGGTGTTCGGGGAAATGAGCCTTTTGAGCGGTGATCCGGTGACCGCCACCATCAAGGCGGTGGAACCGACCAAGGTGATCTACATCAACGGAGACGACTTCAGAAAACTCTTGAACAAATCCCCCTCCTTGCATATGTATTTTACCCGTCTTCTGTCCAGACGACTGGCCGAGATCAACGCCCGCCGGTCGGAGGAACTCGAGTCGGGGGTGACCGGGAATCTGTCCGATCTTCCGCCGTATGAACTCTGCCAGATTTTTAATGTGAACCTGAAGACCGGTGTTTTGCGTCTGGAACTTGCCAAAGGTCCGGCGGAAATCGCATTTCGAGAAGGCAAACTGATTCGGGCCGAATATGCGGGCCGAGAGGGGCGGGAGGCGTTTTTCAACATTTTAAAAGAAAGAGAGGGCCGGTTCAAGTTTCTCACCGGTCTGGAACCCGATGAGATGACCACCCCCGAAATCGGTGAATTCACCTATTTATTGATGGACGGCCTGCGCCGGATCGACGAAGACGACACCCAGCGACCCATCTGATTTTACAGGAGTAACTCCAATGACCTGGTTTCCAAAGCGACTTTTGACTCTCTGCCTCATCTGTTTCGGATTCATGGCCTTCCATACCCCGGCCCTGGGAATAGAGCTGACATTTCCGGCCGTGGAAATAGAACCCGGCGGCGGTTTTGAAATTCCGGTCCTGGTGGATGCGGTTGAAAATCTGGCCGGCGTGAAGCTCTCCCTCGCCTATGACGACCGGGTGCTGAATTTCAAGAAAGCGGAAAAGACCCGGGCCACCACCTCGTTGATGCACATCGTCAACGATAAAAAACCGGGGGTTTTGATCATCGTCATGGCCGGGGCCCGGGGAATAAAGGGAAAAGAATTCCCGTTGCTTCGCCTGAGCTTCGAGGCCAAAACCCCGGACAATCTCCCCCATGAGACAAAAATCGAGGTAAAAGAGATCCAAATGATGAGCGATCAGCTCAAGGATCTTCCGACCACCACCATCATCCGCCCCATTCTGATTCGAACCCCGGAAAAAACAGTGGAAACCGAACAATCCGCGGAAGCCGAAAAATCGGCCGATACGGCCCCTGAAGCGAATGGTGCGCCGGTAAAAGCGATTCCTGAAGCGAATGATGCCACGGAAAAGACGGATGGAGATCTTAATTCGGAAAAAGCATCGGAACCATCCGATTCCGATCTTTGAACATCCCAAAACGGCTGCCGGCAATCCCACAAACGTTCTTCCTGTGCCGGGATAGGAAGGAATTACCGCAGCCCCGGCGACTCACTCATCATATAAGCTAAAGTCGGGATAGTATGCCTTTGCGCATTGGGGACAAATGCTGTGGCTGACGTCCGTCTTCGCTTCTTCGGTCAGATACTGTTCTATCGAATGCCATTTCCCATGGTTGTCCCTGATGCTTTTGCAGTGCGCGCAAATAGGTATCATTCCCCTTAAAGTTTGAATTTCCTCCAAATAGTCGGTGAGTCGTTTGTTTGTGTCGCCGAGCATTTGATTCATTTGGATAATTTCAAGATCTGATTGAATAACTTTTCGGAATTTTTGAATCAACTTTTCAAAGTTGACGGAATAGTGATTTTCTTTTTGATCCAGGACGCATATCGTGCCGAACGGTCTGCCGTCGGGCAGGTTGATTGGAAAACCCAAATAGGAAACCATCTTGAGTTTAATATCAGGATTGTCTTTCCAATTTTCGTCTATCAGCGCATTCGGAACCAGGAGCTTTTTTTGTTCTTTAATGACGGTTTCACAATAAAGTCCTGAGCCCCAGAATTTTTCCTTGTCTCCCGAATTGTATGGATTGCCCTCAGTCTGACTTGAAACCAACACTTCTATTTCCGGTTCATTGAGCATCATGATCAAACCGGCCGGTATACCAATCATTTCAGCCATTATATCCACTATTTCCTGCCAACTCTCTATATTTGCATGCGGAATTTGCAGATCTGCGCTTGTTGGTTTTACCATCGGTTTAATCCCCCATCCTATTCTATTGCAGAATCAGAACCACAATCCCCGTTATCCAACGCTTCTCGAATTTTTGCGCCTAAATCTTTACGTGAAAACGGTTTCTGAATAAAATTGACCCCTTCGTCCAAAACACCGTGATGGGCGATCACATTGGCCGTGTATCCGGACATGAACAGGCGTTTGAGATTCGGATACATGGACAGGATATTCTCAGCCAAATCGCGACCGTTCATTTCAGGCATGACCACGTCGGTAAGGAGCAATCGGATATCACCGACATGCGCCCTGGCAAGTTGAATGGCCTCGCCCGGGGTTCTGGCCCCCACCACTTGATAACCGAGTCTTTCGAGCATCATCTTCGTCATTTTTAGAATGGATGGTTCGTCTTCCACCAGCAAAATGGTTTCGTTTTCGCTGGAGATTTGCTCCGTTTGGTTTTGCTCCCGCACCTGCTCAACCGGCGCCGAATACCGGGGCAGGTAGATCCTGAACGACGTTCCCTGGTTCGGTTCACTGTAAACATTGATAAATCCGTTGTTCTGTTTGACGATTCCAAACACAGTAGCCAGTCCGAGACCGGTGCCCTTGCCCACCTCCTTTGTGGTAAAAAAAGGCTCGAACACATTTTCCCGGGTTTCTTTGTCCATACCGCAGCCGTCGTCACTGACCGCCAGGAGGACAAAATCCCCCGGAATAAAACCAGGATTGTTTTCACAATAGGCTTTATCAAAGACGACATTGCCTGTTTCGATGGTCAACTTGCCCACATCGGAGATGGCGTCCCTGGCATTGACGGTCAGATTGGCCAGAATCTGATCGACCTGGGCCGGGTCGATGTGAATAGACCAGAGGTTTGAACTTGGCCGCCAGGACAGGTCGATGTCTTCGCCGATGAGCCGGCGCAGCATCTTGAGCATCTCTTCCACGGTTTCGTTGAGATCCAGCACTTTCGGCGCGATGGTCTGCTTACGGGCAAAGGCCAGGAGTTGGCGGACCACATTGGTGGAGCGCAAACCCGCATTCTGGATTTCCTTGAGATGATCGTGAAGCGGATGAGCCGCATCCAGCTCATCCATGACCATTTCAGTATTGCCAAGGATAACGCTGAGCATGTTGTTAAAATCATGCGCCACGCCGCCGGCCAACCTTCCGATGGCTTCCATCTTTTGAGCCTGGCGCAACCGCCCCTCAAGACGGTTTCTTTCCTCCTCATCCTCTTTGCGCCGGGACGTGTCGGCGGATACCACCGTCAGGTATTCAATGTCTCCGTTGTCGTCAAAAATCGGGATGAGCGCGGAATCAAGCCACACCTCGTTTCCTTCGATATCCCGGGTCGATGCCTCCATATTGATTGTATCGCCGGTTTCTTTTACTTTTTTCAGGTTCCGCGTCATTTCATTTCGAAATGTCGAGGGAAAAAAATAAAACGGGTAGGGATTTCCATAAACCTCCGCACTGTCGTCAAGCTTCAACATTTTAAATCCATTGGCGCTCATGTATTGCAGATTGAAATCAAGATATTGTATCATGATCAGGTTTTCCCCGGCCTGCGCCTTGAGACTCGCCCCTG
>JBKHDE010000100.1:0-15801 GCA_046541495.1 Desulfococcaceae bacterium | reverse complement strand
GTGGGATCTCGATCGAGCCCACCAACGCCTCGAGCGCCTCGAGGGCGACGCCGCCGGGCCGCAGGAGGCGGACCGGCTCGCCGGGGAGCACGCTCACGATCGTCGACTCGATCCCGACCGAGCACGGGCCCCCGTCGAGCACGAGGTCGACCTCGGGGAGCTGCTCGGCCACATGGTCGGCCGTGGTGGGGCTGACCCGGCCGAAGCGGTTCGCGCTCGGCGCGGCAACCGGTCGGCCCAGCGCGCGCAGCAGCGACAGCGCCACCGGGTGATCGGGCACGCGCAGGGCGACGGTGTCGAGCCCCGCGGTGACGATGTCCGGCACGGTCGCGTGGCGTGGCAGGACGAGCGTGATCGGCCCGGGCCACAGTTCGGCCAGCGCGGCTGCGGCCTTCGGCCAGGCGGTGGTCAGCGCCTGCGCCGCCCGGGCGTCGGGGACGTGGACGATCAGCGGGTCGAACCGCGGCCGACCCTTCGCCTCGAACACCCGAGCCACCGCGTCCGGGTTCAGCGCGTCGGCCCCGAGGCCGTAGACCGTTTCCGTCGGGAACGCGACCAGTCCGCCGCTGCGGAGCACCTGTGCGGCGGCGCGGAGATCGGCGGGTGCGACGTCGGCAGGTGGGCGGGCGTCGGGCATGGCGGCCGTCGCGGGGCGGTTCGGGGGCGGTTGCGGGTTTGACCGCATCCCCGGTTTTAAAAAGATTCCGTTTTTCAATGGCGATATAGTCGGAAAGGGGGCGGGCGGGGGCCTCCTCCCGGGTCATGGATCGATGGACCGAGGCCTCGGCCACATCCTCGAACTCGAGGCCGGCGGTCACCGACTTGTACAAACCGGTGACCCCGAGATAGGCCGCCAGGGTGATGAACAGGATATTGAGTGTGGGGTTATATTGTTTTTCAGAAAACATATCCGTCCTCTATTGTAGTGCGAATTGCGGCTGTGCGAGGGTTCCGGTGATGCGAAACGGAAAGGCGGTTTCCCCGCGGTTTTTTCTGAACAGAAGGGATACCACACCCTCCCCCAGTTTTGCAACGAGAGAGGTATGGGGCTTCACGGTGCCCGAGAGATTCAGGGCGCTGTTTTCAGGCGGATCTCTCAGCGTAACGGCTCCGGAGACATCCCCGCCGAGCTGACTTCCCTTGGCAACGCACTCTTTCACCTCCAGTTGTTTCATGTCCTGAAGTGTGAGCTTGGCATCGATAGCGGCAAAGGAGATCTGGGCCAGGTTGAACAGCGGGGTTCCGAACTCGATCGTGCAGTCGGCCACATTCAGGTCGGCCTCCGCCGCGGAGGAGACCGGGTTGCCGAGGTACCGAATCTTTCCTGTAAGGTTTCCAGAGACCGAATGGGTGGACATGTTCCGGAGCGGATCGATCTCCTCCAGGTGAATATCGGTGAGGTCCGCATCCACTCGAATCCGGTCCGGGCCCTCGGTTTCTGAATTCCCTTCAAGAAGACTGCCGTTTCCCCGAAAGATTCCGGAATAGAGGCGTCCGGTGAAGTCGACGGTGGGTTCGGAACCCAGAAGAGACAGCAACCGGGGAGAGATCCGTATTTCATCGATGGTCAGGACCGGGTTCTCGCCCTCCAGCAGGTCCGCCGACGCCAGTCGAAGGCCCGGCGGAAATGCGGGACGGACCTGGTCGATGTTGAGCGCATACCCGGGTCTGGCGGTGCTGACCTTGAAGGCCAGGTATTTTTTGATCTCTTCGGAGGGAAACAGGAGATACAGAAAAGCTGTCAGCACGATAATGGTATACAGGGCGTAAAACACCCCTTTTTTCGGTATTCTCATGATCTCGAATCAATCCCGGTCCGTCAGTTCTGCCGGAGTTCTCGCCGTCGGGGGCAATCCTTACGCCTCAAAGGTTTCCACCTGAACCACCGCATCGATCAGGCCCTCCTTGCCGGTCTTGGTAATGGAAATCCGGCGGATGAAGACCATGTATTTGGAGGTTTCCACTTTATGAAGATAGGGGGCCAACTGCTTCATGTTGATGCCCTGAAGCTTCAACTCCACCAGCGAGACATTGAAAGGGCTGTTTTTCGGCCGGGATTTGGACGGCTTCATATAGGCGATATTGTCTTTAACGTCGGCCTCACCGGCCAGCTGATCCAGAAAGGAGAAGAGGGTAAAGCCCGCGGGCCGGTCTGCGAAATATTTCTTGAAGGACCGGTTCTGTTCCGTCAAGGATTCGTATTCGGATTTCATGGCCCGCATCTGTTGAATGGTTTCCCGCTTGGTCCGAAGCATCCGCTCGGCCCGGTCCCGTCGTTCCAGGAAGGGGGTAACCATGAATTCGATGACCACATAGAGACAGATAAACGCCGCCGCCGCATAAACGGCGTATCGTTCCCGTTTGCTGAATCGGTTGAGTGCCTTCATAGGTCCACCTTCATTTTGAACCGGATCTTGTTGTCGTTTTTGTCTTTGTTGGTAGAGCTGATGGTCACCTTCTGAAAAAGGGCGGACCCTTCCAGCTGACTATGAATCTCATCCACCGCATTGAAGGTGTCGGTATCTCCGGAAATCAGGACCGTGTCTTCGTCGATCACCAGACGGGTCAATTCGACTTCGGTCTTATCGGAAATTCGGCTGCTGATCTCGTTGAGGATGTCGATGACCCGAATATGGGTTTCCGAATCCCCCGGCAGAAAGGTATCTTTTCGCAACTCGTCCATGGCGATGCCCATCTGATGCACCGGATCCACGATCCGCTGAACATCGGGGAAGGTGGACTTGAAAATCCGGGTGATCTGTCGATCCAGGCTGTCCAGCTTTTTCTGAGTGACATAGGTTTCGAGGAAAACATTCATGAGAAGCATCAGCAGCAGAATACCCGCAAAAATGCCGATTTTGATGAAATGGTGTTTGTGAGTCTCCCAGTTTTTTCGAACGGCAAACGGGCCTTTTCTGAAGTTGAGTCCGTTTTTGCCGTCGATTCGACTGAGGGCCATGGCCAGGGCATTGTCCATGGCGTCCGCTTGCCAATGCACCCCGTTGACCAGCTTGACCCGGCCGTTGGTGTGTCGAATCAGGTCGGTTCGGACCACCGGCAGATTCAGAGCGGTCTGCATTTTTTCTTCGAGCTCGGGCCCCAAATCCGATCGGCCGGGGCCGGTCAGGTACACCCGTTCCGGATGAAACCCGATGGAGATGTTTTCCTCGAAGGCGGTCAGGGTTCGGCGAATATCGGCGCAGAGCCTCGACTGTTTGTCGGCATTCTCGGCGAGAAGCGGGAAGGAACGTGTCAGACAGATCTGTCCCGATTGAACCAGGAACAGGGTACACTGCCTCGAACAAAGTTCCACCAGAATCCAGCCGGCCGGAATATCCTCAAGACCGCTCAGGCATTGCACGGTCGAATAACCGCCGAGGCTGACGGTCTGCGGATCGAAGGCGAATGCTCCCAGGCGGTTCAGGTAGGTTTCCAAATCCTGTTTTTCCACCGCCATGGCCAGGATATCGGTCTGCTCGCCCTGGCCCGGGTGATCCACGGTCTGAAAATCGATGATGAGATCTTCCACCGGATAGGGAAGGGTCGGTTCCAGTTCAAAGGGAAGGACCTGGCCGATCTTTTTGGCCCCTTTAAACGGCACCTGAAGATTCCGATAGGAGATATGATCCGACGGAAAGGCGGCCACACACGCGGCATCGGCGGTATCCATCTGATCCGCAACCGATTGAAGGGCGGTGTTCAGGCTCACCTCCCGATCCTCTCCGTCGGGGATGGGGATATGGAGCACATGCTCTATCTGGTTTTCCCGCAATCCGGTGTTGACCATTACCGCGGTGACGGCTTCATGGCGGACATCCAGTCCGATAATTTTTTTGCTCATGTTAACTCGCCTGCCAGCTCAGGACCCTGCAGGTCCATTTACCGTTTTTGCCCTGTTCCCGGTGGACGACCACCGTCAGGGTCATTGTCGTTTCCTGAAGCTCGGCCGTGGACCGAATTCGAAAAAAATCGCTGGCGGTGGTGATCAGTTTGGGATCGATGGTGAAATCGCTCGGAATCTCGGGAACATTTTTATACCAGGTACCGCTGGTAAGATCGTTGACGAATTCCCCGTCCGCTTTTTCATTTCGGTAATCGTAAATGGCCTGGGCATATTCAGGATTTTCAGAAGGCATCATGGCCATCAACACCGGCAGATCGGCGGTATTGATGTTGATCTTGCCCTCGAAGGTGAAGTTCTTGCGCTCAATCGGCCGGGGCGCCCGGGTCATTCCGAGCACGGTCAAAAAATTTTCGGCCCCGGGCATTCGGGCTTCGGCGCCTTGAAACAGTTCGGGGGTGATCCCTTTGACCAGCATCAATTCATCGATGTGGGTAAAGGGGCCGTTACCCGGTTTGTAGGGCGGGTCCAGCCCCTGGTAGTATTCCGCTTCCGCGCCGTTGAGCCCCGTCGTGGCGTCGTCATCCCCGGAATCGAGCCAGTCTTTGATGGAGTTGACGATGCCGCTGGCCTCCACATCGGTCATATCTTCATTTTGGGACAGCAGCAGCCGAATGAACCGATCCCACATAATTTTCTGAGATTCATTGAAATGGCGCCCCTTGGGAAAATCCACCAGGGCATTGATCTGAATCTTGCTCAACTCGTCCTCGATGGTGAAGCCGACCTTGCCTCGGTCATACGGAAAATCGGCCAGCACCTCGGCGATTTTTTCCGGAGCGGCCCAATCCTCCTGAATCGAGTCGTTGTTGGTCTCCAGCTTGTCTTTGACCAACATGGCCATGGCCGCATGGATGCCGGTGGCGGCCATCTGGGAGAGGGTCAGCCGGTCCCGCATAACCGCCGTGGAGACCACCGCCGCCCTTACCCGGCGGTTCAGTTCCAGGGCGCCGGTAATCAGCAGGGTGATGATGGTCAAGGTAATCAGAAGCGCCATTCCCCGGTCGTTTCCGGCGCACTTTATCGGTATGGAATATCTTTTATTCAATTTTTTCCCTGTAAACCGGAAAGTCTACCATGGTTTCGAAAAAAAGGGAACGGGTTTCATCCCCGGTTTCCAGCTGAATTCGAATCGCCCGAGGCGTGGCGTATTTGAATTCTCCGGCTTCGGAGTTCCAGGTTTCGTGCTCGATCCCTTCTTCATCAAAGTAGGTGAAGGTAAGGGATTTAACATTTTCGCAAAGCACCGGGTCTCCGCCTCTGGGTTCGAACTCCGGAAAAGGGGGCAGGGTGTCCGAACGTTTCAGCACCGGACCGGAGTCTTCGGTTTCCCGAACATAATAGACAATTTCCGCCACCCCGTCTCGAATGCCGCCGCCCATGCCCACGTGGGCCAGCGAGGTGAATCGAAACCGGGAATAACTCCCGCTTCCGGTGTAATCGCTGTCGCCCGCCATGCGGTAGGGGTCCGGCGGATCATTGAAACCGGGTTTGGAATAGGCGTAGCGGGGGACCGCATAGGCCGATTTGAGATCCAGTACCATGCGGTTGAGACAGTTGGTGGCCATTTCATATTCGGTGATGCCCCGCTCGATGGGCTCCACACTGGAGAAGACCGCCCGATAGGAGCCGAAAATGGTCGTGACCACGACGCTGAAGATGAACATGGCGATCAGGATTTCAAACAGCGTAAAACCCCGCATCCTGTGATTGAATGGTCGCTTTCCCATGATGGCGATAAATCCGCTTACATTCTTAATCGGGTTCCGGTACCATCTGATAGCTCCGGAAATGATAGGTGAATTCGTCTTCATTATAGGTGACGGCGACGTCGATTTTTTTGAAGTCTTCCGCCGCGTTTCCCAAGACTTCGGATTCGATCTCCTCGGTGGTGACGGACCAGGCATACCCAGGATAATTTTCCCCGAAATCCCCGGAATCCGAAAACCGGCTCTCGCTGATGCCGGCCGAGATTCCGGCGATTCGGCTCTGGGCCAAAATCGGCGCAACGGTGTAAAACCGGACCGCCTCACTCATGGATATGGTCTGGGCGTGGAGTTGATACACCGCCACCAGCACGACGGCGATGATCGAAATCGCCGCCATGACCTCCAGCAGGGTAAAGCCGTTATGGCCTTTTGGACGCTCAGTGGTCGAATCCGACATATTCTTCGTAATACTTGACCTTGGAAAGAAAGGGTTCGATCAATAAGGATGTTCGATTGCTATCACCGTCCTCCAGATGAATCAATACCTTATCCGAGTAGCCGTCTTTGTAAAAACGGATGTCCGCCCGTCCGAAGGAAATCTTTTCTCCGTCGGGATATTCCACGTCGATGACCTCGATGTTCTCCGGCAGATCATATCCGCTTCGGGACGCCGCCGCCTGATCCTCCTCGGACATGCCTTCATGGCTCACCCACATTCGGTCTTCCCCAAGGTCCAGGTGGAGGGTGTACAGTTTGCGGTTTTTGAGGGCTTCATGTTTGAGGGACCGAACCTTGATCATGAACCACCGAGAGACCTTTTTGGAGTTGTCGGTCAAAAAGGAGTCGCGGAACTTGGGAAGAGAGAAGGAGAGCATGATCCCGATCAAGGCGATGACCACGATCAGTTCGACCAGGGTATATCCGGAGGCGCCGGCCCGGATCGGCTTTGCCGGGGAGCCGGTTATTCGAGATCCCAATTGGTGATATCCCTGTTTTCTTCTTCCCCCTCCGGAACCCCGTCCGCGCCGTAGGAGATGATGTCGTATTCTCCGTGAATGCCGGGGCTCAGATAGACGAATTCATTTCCCCAGGGGTCGTCGGGAACCCTTCCTTTTTCCAGATAGCCGCCCTTTTTCCAGTTCGACACGCCGGCGCCGGTTTCCGGGGGCTGCACCAGGGCCTGTAATCCCTGGTCGGTGGTCGGATAAGATCCGGTGTCCAGCTTGTACAATTTCAAGGCTGTTTCCAGGGCTTCGATCTGAATTCGGGCCTTGGTCTGTTTCGCCTCCCCGGGCCGGCTCATGATTCTCGGCACGATAAGCCCCGCCAATATGCCGAGGATGACGATGACCACCATCAGTTCAATCAGGGTGAACCCCCGCATATCGGGGTAATGTTTGGTCGGTTTAGTTCCCAAATTGTCCTCCGTTTCGGTCTTGGTAAAATTTTAGAAGCTGTAAAATTCGGTTGAATCCGATCAGCGAACCAGTTCGTTCATTTCAAATATGGGCAGACAAATGGACAGAACGATAAACCCGACGATGACCGCCATCACCAGGATCATCATCGGTTCCAGCAAAGATGTCAGGCTCATGATCGTCGATTCGACCTCGTTTTCGTAAACATCCGCCACCTTGCTCAGCATCGGTTCCAGTTCTCCACTCTGTTCACCCACCTGGATCATCTGAATGGACAGGGGCGGGAAGATATCGGTTTCGGCCAGAGACGCGCCCAATCCCTGACCCTTTCCCACATCATCGGCGGCTTTGGCGACGGCATCGGACAAAAGCGCATTCCCGACGATATTTTTGACGATATCCAGGGCCGCCAACATGGTGACGCCGTTTTCAAGTAGAGATCCCAGGGTTCGGGCAAACCGGGCCACAGCCAGTTTCTTGATCAGGATTCCGAATCCCGGCAGATTCAGCATCGCCTTATCCCACATCTGCCGCCCCTTCGGGGTCTTCTTGAAATGGTGCAGCATCACCAGCAGTCCGGCCAACAGGATCAGAATCATCCACCAGAAAGATTTAAAGAATTCGCTGGTCCCGATCAGAAACCGGGTGGGCGCCGGCAGGGCTTTGTCCATATCCGAAAAAATGGAGGCGATGCTCGGAACAATGAAGGTGAGCAAGAAAAAAAGTACGAGTACGCCGATGACCGCCATCAGAATGGGATAGGCCAAGGCGGATTTGATTCGGCTGTTCAAGGCCTGCTGCTTTTCGGTGATATCCGCCAACCGTTCCAGAACGATCTCGAGAGTCCCCGAAGATTCCCCTGCCCGGACCATGTTGACGTACAGGGATGAAAAAACACCGGGATAGGGCTCGAGAGCCACCGCAAAGCTTTTCCCTTCCACCACGGCATCCTTGATCTGGGCCATCACCTTTTTGAAACCGGGTGATTTGATCTGGGGAATCATCGTATCCAGGGCGGTGACCAGGGGAAATCCGGCCCCCACCAGGGTGGCCAGCTGGCGGGTCATCAAAGAGACTTCTGCCGGTTTGACTCGGGTCAGAGACCTGGACAGCCCGGTGAACCAGGAGGATTTTTGAACCGAGGTCTCCTGGGTTTCCTTAATGGCCACCGGGAAAATTTTCGAAATCCGAAGCTTCTGTTTCGCGGCCAGGGAACTGTCGGCATCGATAATTCCGGAGACGGTTTTACCTTTCACATTTAATGCGGTATATTCGTAGACAGGCATTTTTCATATACTCTCGAATTTGCGGGCATTCGACCTCCCCGATTTGATGGCTTAAATCGCACAAACCGGTTCGCGGGTGCCGCCGGAATTCTCATAGGCGCTGTCTGTGGATGCGCCATAAAAAAAGGAATCTTATCCTCTTTTATTTCTCTTTTCAAGTGATTTCATCACATTCAAAAACAGCGTCGGTCGCATGATCGTCCATCGGCGGTTTTCAACCGGAAGGCGACCTATAATAAACTTGTAATTCATGGAGATCAACGGTAATCGTAGGAAAAATAATGAACCGACGTCAACCCGGAAAAGGATGGGTAGGGCCCATGGAAGGTATGAATAAGACCATTCTCTTCGTAGATGATGAAGAGAGTCTGTTGAATATCACCAGCGAATATTTTCAGCAGCGGGGTTTTCGGGTCATCACGGCCACCAACGGGATCGAGGCGCTCAATACCTTGAAAGATGAAAAAGTCGATTGCTGTTTCACCGATATCAATATGCCCGAAATGGACGGGCTTCAACTGGCCGAGCACCTGCGGAACATCGACAACACCATTCCGGTCGTGGTGATGACCGGGTTCCCCTCCCTCGACAATACGATCCATACGCTTAAAAACGGGGTGGTCGATTTTTTGATCAAACCGGTGAACCTCAAGCAGATGGAGGTGTGTGTGCGAAGCGTTCTGAGGGAACGGGAACTTTTCATCGACAATATTTTTTTAAAAAAAGAGGTCGAAAAAAAAGAGCGGCTGGAAAGACTGAATACGGAACTGCGCAATAAGGTGAATGAACTCCAGATTTTCACCCGGATCATGGAGGATTTCACCACCGTTCAGAAAAGTTTCGATGTCTTTGAGATTCTGGTTCAGATGACCCTGGAGATCGCCCATGCAGATGCCGCCCGGTTTCATGTGATCAATGAAGCGGTGCGAAAACCGGTGGAGGTGGCCGCCTGCTTTGCACCGCCGGAACCGGGTTCGGATCATTTGTCGAGGCTGGACGTGCCGGGTCGAAGGGAGGTCTTTCGCGGTGCCGACGTCCCCGAGTCGATTATCATGGATATGGCTTTGGGCCGGGACAAAAAACCGGTCGTCATTTCAGAAGGCGGCGGACTGATTGAGCTTCCCCCCGGGGTGCGGTCTTTTCTGGCGGTTCCTCTGGTCATTCGGGACAAGGTATTCGGTGTCCTGACCGCATCCCTTCATCGGGAAAAACCGGAATTCAGCGGAAAGGTGCTCTATTATCTTTCCTTCATGGCCAACAAAGCCGCCTATGCCATTGAAAATCTCGCGCTGTATGAAAATATCTACGAAAACCTGCTGGCTACCCTGGACGCGCTGGTGCAGGCCATCGAAGCCAAGGATTTTTATACAAAGGAACACTCCCGTCAGGTGACCGGCATCGCCCTTGCCATCGCCAAGGAAATGGCGTGCGGACAGGAGGACCTGGATATCCTGGAGGTCGCCGGTCCTCTTCACGACATCGGCAAAATCGGAATTCCGGACCACATTCTGCTCAAACCCGGCCGACTGACCGAAGCGGAATATGAAACCATCAAGCTGCATCCGGCCATCGGCGCCGATATCGTGGGGCAGCTCGGCCTCTGGGAAAGAGAGCAGCAGGTCATTCGCCACCATCATGAACGGTTCGACGGCACCGGCTATCCGTCCGGATTAAGCGGCGACAATATTCCGCTGCTGGCCCGCATTCTATCCGTTGCCGATGTATTTGACGCCATGGCATCGGACCGGGTCTACCGCAAAAAGATCGATGAGAAGCATGTATTCGACACCATCCGCCGGGCGGCCGGAACCCAGTTCGACCCGGATGTGGTTCGGGTGTTCGAACGGTTGTACCGGTCCGGGAAGATTCATGCCCTATAGAAAATTGCAACGGGGGATTCCGGTTTGAAAAAAGCGATGACCCGACGGCGCCGCAGGTGGATACGGCGCGGAGATTCGTAAAAAAAATGAACAGGGGGGACTAAAATGAAGAATGACCGGCTCGAAACCGGTCATTTTTCTTATTTTAAAAGCTGTTTGTGATCGGGGCGAGAGGATTTGAACCTCCGACCCCTTGAACCCCATTCAAGTGCGCTACCAGTCTGCGCTACGCCCCGACACAAGCTCATTTCTTATCACTATAAGATTGTGGGTGTCAATGAAAAAAATGAGGATGTCGAATCCGCATGAAAAACCGCTCGCTCGGCCCCCAGGGTTGAGACCCGGCGATACGGTCGGCATCGTCGCTCCGGCCGGCGCTTTCCAGGAGGGGGCCCTCGACTTCGGAATCGAATTGTTGAAAGAGACCGGGTTCTCGGTTCGAATCCCGGAGGATCTGTATGCCCAAAAAAAATACCTGGCCGGTTCGGATCGGCACCGGGCCGCAATGCTCAACCGATTCTTTTCGGATGATTCCATTCAAGCCATCGTGTGCGCCCGGGGCGGATTCGGCTCCATGCGGATTTTGGATCGACTGGATTATGCGGCCATTCGAAACACACCCAAAATCTTTCTCGGATTCAGCGACATTACCGCTTTGTTATGGGCTCTTTACGCTCGGTGCGCAATGATCGTTTTTCACGGGCCGGTGCTGACCTCTCTGCAGCAGTCGGATACCGATTCCGTGGATGCCTTTCGGCAGGTGTTTTTTTCGAACGAACCGGTCCGGATTGTTCCGGATGAACCCCGGGTGCTCCAACCCGGGATCGCATCCGGCCGGGTGGTCGGCGGTAATCTGGCCACCTTATGCCATCTGGTCGGTACCGATTACCAACCGGATTTCAACGGGTGCCTGGTCCTTCTGGAAGATCGGGGGGAGCCCCTCTATAAAATCGATCGTATGCTGACCCAACTGCACATGGCAGGCAGTCTCGAAGGCGTATCCGGAATTTTGCTCGGCGGATTTGAATCCTGCGGCGCGGAAGCGGCGGTTTTCGAGATTGTATACGACCGTTTTTATAAAAACAATATCCCCATCATGGGCGGTTTTCCCATCGGACACGGTCGCAGGAATATCACCGTCCCTTTGGGAGACGGCGCCGTTTTGGATACCGATCGCGGATGCCTCTCCTTTCATGGGGCGGCGGTCCGGAGTGGAGGCGCCGGTTGATATTTTCGAATGCTATCGACCGGTTCATGGAAAAAGGGGTGCGGGATCGCGTTTTTCCCGGCGCCGTTTTATTGGTCGCCTGCCGCGCAGAGGTGGTTCATCATCAGGGCTATGGCCTGGCGAATCTGTACACCGGAACCCCTGTAACCACCGAAACCCTTTTCGACCTGGCTTCCCTGACCAAACCCCTGGCCACCGCATTGTCGGTAATCAAGTTGATCGAAACCGGACGGCTTCGGCTCGATCATTCCTTGGAAGCCCTGTTTCCCGAGACCGCCGGCACCGATAAGGGCCCCATCCGAATCGACCAGTTGTTGGTTCACAATTCGGGATTGCCCGATTACCGGCCCTTTTATAAAAGATTGGGAGCCGCTCCCCTCGAAACCAACAAATCTCTATTAAGAAATCGAATTTTAAAAGAGCCGCTGATCGGGCCGATCGGCCGAACGGTTCTCTACAGCGATTTGGGATTCATGCTTCTGGACTGGGTGATCGAACGGGTCTCCGGAACCAGGCCGGACAGGTTCATTGGCCAACAGGTGTATGCACCTTTGGGGCTGGATCGCCTGTTTTTTGTGGATTTGGAAGGGCCATTGCCGGAAGGGCGCTTCGCCGCCACCGAACATTGTCCTTGGCGGAATCGGGTGCTGGAAGGGTGGGTGCATGATGAAAACGCCTTTATTTCCGGAGGCATTCAGGGGCATGCCGGGCTTTTCGGCACTGCGGCGGCGGTGTACCGGCTTTTGTCGATTCTGCTGACCGCCTACCACCGGCCGTCTTCTTCCGGTTCAAAAGAAGACAGCTTTTTCCCGGGATCTCTGGTGCGCACCTTCTTAAAGCCTTTTGAAGATACCGGCCGTTCATTGGGATTCGACCGGCCGTCCCCCGCCGGTTCAAGCTGCGGGGCTCTTTTTTCCGCCGAGGCCGTGGGTCATCTCGGCTTCACCGGCACCTCTTTTTGGATGGATCTTGAACGCTCCGTCCTGGTCATCCTGCTCACCAATCGAGTCCACCCGTCCCGAAACAATGTAAAAATCAGAGGCTTCAGGCCGGTTTTACATGATTGGGTCATGAAGGAGCTGGGGTATGGGCGAAAGGCCGAACCCGGGGAAATCGGGTAATTTTCTGCTTGTCATGGCATCCGGTTTCTGATAGCAGACTCTATTTGAATTCCGATTTCCGACAAGCAATTCACGGACTGTTTACGGATGAGCAAATTTTGCGCTTAGCTAAAGAGGGGTCATGGGGCTATTCTTAGATTCTATATTGGGCATTTTTTCGAGCGATCTGGCAATCGATCTCGGCACTGCCAACACACTGGTGTATGTCAAGGGCAAGGGAATCGTTCTGAGTGAACCCTCGGTAGTGGCGGTGCGCACCGACGGACGGATGAAAAGCCGGGTTTTGGCCGTGGGGCTCGAGGCCAAAAACATGCTGGGACGAACCCCCGGAAATATTGTCGCCATTCGTCCCATGCGTGACGGGGTCATTGCCGATTTCGAGGTGACCGAGGCCATGATCCGCCATTTTATTCACAAGGTTCACAACCGGCGGACTTTTGTCCGTCCCCGAATCATCATCGCGGTCCCTTCCGGGATTACTCAGGTGGAGAAACGGGCGGTTCGGGAATCCGCCGAATCGGCGGGCGCCCGGGAGGTGTTTTTAATCGAAGAGCCCATGGCGGCGGCCATCGGCGCCGGGCTTCCCATTACCGAGCCCACCTGCAATATGGTGGTGGATATCGGGGGCGGAACTACCGAAGTGGCGGTGATTTCCCTGGCGGGAATCGTGTACAGCCGATCCATTCGGGTGGCCGGAGACAAAATGGATTCCGCCATTATTCAATATATAAAAAGGAAGTACAATCTTCTGATCGGTGAACGGACCGCTGAAATTATCAAGACCACCATCGGTAACGCCTACCCCGATCCCAATGAACTGGAGACCATGGAAATCAAAGGGCGAGACCTGGTCACCGGGATTCCGAAGATCCTGACCATCAATACGGAAGAGATACGGGTCGCCATTTCGGAACAGATCGACGCGATTGTCGAAACGGTGAAGATCGCTCTGGAGCAGACCCCGCCGGAACTCTCCGCCGACATCGTGGACCGGGGGATCGTTCTTACCGGCGGCGGGGGGCAGTTGAAAAACCTGGACAGCCTTTTGAGAGAAGAGACCGGGCTCCCCATTACGGTCACCGATGACCCGCTGTCCACTGTGGCGCTCGGCTCCGGAAAGACCCTGGACAGCATTGAAATTTTAAAACGGGTGATCATTACGTAACCAAATGTTTTCAAAGAAGACGGTGCTGGTCGTCGGCATCATTCTCTTTTTTGCTGTCAACCTCATATTTCTTTCGCTTTCCATTCGGCATCACGACTCCTCCTTCGGAACCGAACCCTACGCGATCTCCGTCGCGGGACCGTTTCAAAATATTTTCAGCTATCTGATCGGGAAAATTGAAAATGTCTGGTACGGGTATTTTTTTCTGGTATCTGCTGCGGAGGAGAATCAATACCTGCGGCGGGCCCTCGGTCAGGCGGTGGAAAAAGCCGGCCGGTGCGATGAGCTGTTGCTTTCCAATCGCCGACTCCGCCGACTCCTGGATTTCAAGGATCGTATCGACAATCGGGTAGTGGCTGCGGAAGTCATCGCCAGAGATCCGTCTCCCTGGTTTAAAAGCATCGTGATTAACAAGGGAAAAGCGGAAGGGGTGAAGGTCTCGCTCCCGGTGGTGATTCCCGAAGGGGTGGTGGGAATTGTGACCGATGTGTCCGCCCATTATGCCAAGGTGCTGATGCTGATCGATCGCAACAGCGCCATGGATGCCCTGGTGCAAAGGACCCGGGCCCGGGGAATGATCAAGGGAACTGCGGATAATTTGTGCACATTTGAATATGTTCTGAGAAGGCACGATGTCATCGTCGGAGATATCATCGTTTCCTCGGGTCTGGACGGGGTTTTCCCCAAGGGGCTTCGGGTGGGGAGGGTTTCGAATATCGTAAAGCAGAGCTCGGGGATTTTTCAAGAGATTACCGTGACCCCGTTCGCGGATTTTGAAACCCTCGAGGAGGTTCTGGTGATTTTGAATCCGCCGACCGCTGAATTCGCGATCCAACCATGACCTATCTCTTCTATTTTATTATCAGCATATTTTTCATCCTATTCCAGACGGTGCTGATGCCCCACCTGTTCGGGCTGGCATATTTTTATGACTTGCTCATCCCTTTTGTTCTCTATCTGACCCTTTTTCGACCCTTCATCGAAGGCATACCGGTCATTTTCGTTCTCGGACTTCTGTTGGACAGCCTCTCGGCCGGTCCCTTCGGGCTTTACGGAACATGCTATATCTGGCTCTATTTCAGCGTGAGGTGGGGGGTCCGGTACCTGCATTTCGGCAATGTGATTCTTCTGCCATTGGTGGTGGTTCTGAGCATCGCCGTTCAGAATATCCTTTTTCTCGGCGCCGTCTTTCTTTTCGGACAGGATTGGCTGTTGCAGGATTTTCATTGGGATGACATTGTGGGACAGCTGGTCTGGGCCGGTTTTACAGGCCCTTTTCTGATGGCGGGGTTGGGAGTGCTGCAGGGCGGTTGGCATCTGATGGTCGACGGAGGCGCCGCTGGAAATGAGCGCGCCGGTTGAATCCGATCCGTCAACACCGGTCCGTCAGACCGACCATGTGGGCACTTATCAAGGGATGAGGTAAATTTGTGAACCCGTATTTGAGAACCCTGGATACCGAATGGTTTAAAAAGCGGCTGACCGTGGCCATGCTCTGCGTGATAGCGGTATTTCTGGTCTTATGCAGCAGGCTGTTTCACCTTCAGGTGGTGGAGGGGCGGGAATATTATCGACTTTCTGAAAACAACTGTATCCGGCTTCAGGGAATCGATGCCCCAAGGGGCCTGATTTATGACCGGAACGGAAAACTTCTGGTGGACAACCGTCCTTCGTTCGATTTGAGCATCGTGCTCAAAGATGCCAAGCCGGTGGACAAGACCCTGAAAAAACTTTCTCGGTACATTCATATTCCGGAGGAGGCACTGCGCGCCGGCATTCAAACGGCCCGGGGGGCGGCGCCTTATAAGCCGATTTTGTTGAAAGAGGATATCGGCCGGGATATGCTGGCCGCCGTCGAGGTTCATCAGTTTGATCTTCCCGGCATTCGGGTGGATGTGAAACCGCGAAGACATTATATCCATAACAGCGCCATTCACCTGGTGGGGTATTTGAGCGAAATCAATCCGGAAGAACTCAAGAGCGGAGCGTATATCGGAAGCCGCGGCGGCGATTTTATCGGACGCTACGGGGTGGAAAAGGCCTCCGAGGATTATTTGCGCGGACAGGCCGGAGGACGTCAGGTGGAGGTCAAT
>JBKHDE010000099.1:0-15805 GCA_046541495.1 Desulfococcaceae bacterium | reverse complement strand
CATAGGCCTGCTTCACCTGTTCCCGGTCGATGCCGCCGTCGGGCTTGCGGGGAAGGGATTCCACAAAAACCACGTAGCCGGGCTTTTTGTACCGGGCGATGCGGGAGGCCACAAATTCCTTGAGGTCCTCTGCAAGCAAGGCGGCCCCTTCCTTGAGCACGCAGACCGCCTTGATGCCTTCTCCGAATTTGGGGTCGGGTACGCCGATCACCGAGACCGCGGTCACATCCGGGTGCTCCAGAATCACCGCTTCCACCTCCGCCGGATAGACGTTCTCTCCGCCCGGCTTGATCAGCTCCTTTTCCGGTTTCCGGCCCTTGAACCAGAGGTATCCGTCCTGATCCAGCGCGCCCAGGTCGCCGGTATGGTGCCAGCCGCCTCGAAAGGTTCGGCGGTTGTCCTCGTCCCGGTTCCAGAACCCCTGAAACACCAGCGGACCCTGCACCACGATTTCACCGGGCTCCCCGATCGGGACCTCGTTTTCAGATCCATCCACCACCCGCACCTTGGTCAACAGCCCCTGTCTTCCGGCACTGCCCGGTTTTTCCGAGGCGGGTGAAAAGGTGACCAGGCCGGAGGTTTCGGTCTGGCCGTAGAGCATCCAGAAGGTGGCGCCGGTTTTCTCTTCAAAGGCGCCAATGGCATCGGGACCGTCCAGACCCATCACATGCCGCAAAGAAGAAACGGCCCCGGGAGCCGCATCCGCCGCCTCGGTCAACCGGGCGAGCATGGGCGGAAAACTGCCCCAGACCGAGACCTTTTCTTTGGCGGTTTCCTCGACCACCCGCTTTTCATCAAACTTGTCGATCACCACATTCTTGCCTCCGGCATGCATGACGGAAAACGAGAGATTGAGGCCGGTGATATGAAAAATCGGCAGCATGTTGATGTAGGCGTCT
The DNA here is from genome assembly GCA_046541495.1 of Desulfococcaceae bacterium. Classification (GTDB taxonomy): domain Bacteria; phylum Desulfobacterota; class Desulfobacteria; order Desulfobacterales; family Desulfococcaceae; genus JAABSQ01. The sequence goes on along the minus strand of JBKHDE010000099.1, from coordinate 14,906 downwards.
TTGGGGGTCAACCCCATGGTCGCGATGGTCTGAAGGTTTCCGTAGACCATGTTGCCGTGGGTCAGGACCGCTCCCCGGGGCTTTCCCTCCACCGCCGCCGTATAGATGAGGCAGAAAGGGTCCTGTTCTTCCGTGGATACCGGAGGTCGGGGGTCGGCGGAGAGCAGGGAATCGATGCTGACCGCCCCCTCTTCGCCGTCGGCCATGGGAAATACCGCCACCTCGGGCAAATCCCGAAAGGCCGGCTGCCGAATCCGGTCGGCGTGTTTTTCATCCACCACCAGGGCTTTGGCTCCGGAATCTTTCAGAATATAGACGATTTCATCATCCGACAGCCGCCAGTTGATCGGCACCACAACGGCCCCCAGCGCCGCCGCGGCCCCGAACAGCAGGAAAAACCGATGATCATTATGGGCCAGAATCGCCAGCCGATCCCCTTTTCCGATCCCCTCCCCGGCCAACCCCCCGGACAGCCCATTCACTTGGTTCAACAACTCGGCAAAAGACATCCGCTTCGAATCCCAGACCAGGGCGTCGGCCTTGCCGGCGATTCGTCCATTGCGGTGGAACATATCGTATAAGGTAAAGCTCCGCATTCCATCCTCCATTGCGCAGGGGGTCTGATTAAGGTTCGTTTTGATCCAGAACGGTCCGGACCTGTTCCAGGAGCTGGTTCAGGTCGTAGGGCTTGGCGAGAAACCCTCTCGCCGCTTGATCGATCTGTTTTCGGGTCGGCGGATCAGGGAAATACCCGCTGGTGACGATCACCTTGACCCCGGGCTCGATCTCCCGAAGGGCGTTCAGGCATTCTCCACCGCCGCCCCGCATGATCAGATTCAGCAGAATCAGGTCGATTTCGGATTTGCGCCGGCGATAAGTGGCCAGGGCGCTTTCGCCGTCCTCGGCGGTCAGGACGGTATAGCCGTGACGGGACAGCAACTCCCGGCCCGCATCCCGAATCATGGCTTCGTCATCGGCAAACAGAATCGTCTCTCTTCCCCGCCCGGCCCGGTGGTTTTCGGAAGGAAGGGCTTCATGATTGGGAGAATCCAGGCGGACCGGAAAAAAAAGGCTGAAAGCGGTTCCGGAGCCGGGTTCACTTTCACAGAAAATATATCCCCGGTGATCCCGAAGGATATCCCGAACCATGGACAGCCCCAACCCCCGATGCCCCGATGCCCGACGGGTGGTAAAGGCGGGTTCGAATATGCGGTCGAGTACCGCCGGGTCCATTCCGTGGCCGGTATCCGAATGGGTCAGGACCACATAGTCGCCGGCATCCATTTCCGGACATTCGGGCAGGCCGTTCGGCCCCACGGTGATATTCCGGGTTTGAATCCCCAGCTCACCGCCCTCCTCCATGGCTTCCATGGCGTTGATGGCGAGATTCAACAGGACCTGTCCGAGGTAGGCGGAATCGCCGTGAATGCGCCTGAGATCGGGATCGAGATCGAGATGAACTCGAATGGTGGGCGGAAAGGTCTTGCCCAGCAGTTTCTGAACCAGGGCGACCTCCAGATTGAGATTCAGGGTGCGAAAACGGGTCTCCACCGGCTGGTTGAACAGCATGAACTCCCGGGTCAAATCGGCGGCCCGCCGGGTGGTCTCCTGAATGGCTTCCAGCTTCTTGCGCACCGAATCGGCCAACCCCGGATTGTACAACAGAAGTTCGGTATATCCGGAGATCGCCTGCATCAGGTTGTTGAATTCGTGGGCGATTCCGCCGGACAAGGTTCCGACCGCCTCCATTTTCTGGGCCTGGCGATACCGAAGCCGAAGCCGCTTCGGGTCGGTCATTTTTCTGAGGATTCCCTGGACCGCCGGCTGCCTCTGATAGGTGGTATTCGAAACCAGAATTTCAGCATCAAAGGGGCCGGTGGCCGAGGAAAGGCAGGTGAAGATATCCGGAGGGGATACCTCGAATCGCCGGTCCGCGGCAGTAGTGATCCGCTCTTGAAGCCGTTGCCGGGCTTCCGGCGGAACCATTTCCCAAATAGAATCGATATCTTCGGGGGTGGACCGGCCCAGGAATCGGAGGAAGGCGGGATTGCAACTCAACAGCTTTCCCGATGCGGGGTCGACAATAAAGACGCCGTCATCCGAATTTTCCCAAAGAAATCGGGATAGTGCTTCCTTTTCCTGGGATGTTCCTTGAAATGCGGAAGTATCCATGTCGAAATTACCACCCTCGAAATCCGGAATTCAGAAGATCGGCCGCACTGACTTCGGCTCAATCCGCTCGATAAAACAAGACCTTACTGATGAATACGAACTATGACCGAAACCGGCTTCGGTGTCAAGAACCAACCCGGAAAAACCTTCGTTTTTTCAGAGACCTCAAAACCCAGGCGCCCCCTAAACCGAGTAACAGCAGAAAGAACGTGCCGGGCTCGGGCTGCGGAATCGGCTGGCGGTCATCCCGAATGATCTTGGCATAGAGGCCGGCCGATACCAGGCTGTCTTCAGGGCTTAAGAATTCAAAGGTCGATGTCTCCCCCGTACCCTGGGAAAACCCCAATAATTTCAAGGTATAAAATCCGTTATTCCATAGAAAGGCGGTCTCGGACAGCGGGGAATCGATGGTGACGATATCACCGTCCTCGACCGGATCACCGGTACGATTCGGGGTATTCCGAATTGAAAAATGAAATTCATGGAATGAACGCACACTGCCGAACCCATCCAGCCCGATGGTCAGATCGATCCCTTCGATTCCGATGGAATGGTAGGTCATGCCGTTTTGATATGAAAAATCTCCGAGCAGAAACGGAACCTCGAGCCAGGAATCCGGCCGGGGTTCAGGTTCGGTTTCGAACGCGCCGCCGTTTCGAATATCGCTGCCGATTCCGTCGAAATCAAAGTGGTTATCGATACTCCCGGCGGCGGCCTCCCCCCATCGGAACCTGGCAGAGCCTCCGTCATCATCGTTATCGATCCAGTGGAGATCGTACTCACTGTTCGACACGACACCGGACCACTCCCCGAACGCCCTGAATCTCAGGGCATGGGCCTGAGATATGAAACCGGTTTGGCATCCCAGGAATGCCATTCCGAACACAACCGCCAACAGCAGCTTTTGCTTCACGTGATGATCCCTCCCGCCAAAAAAAACAGCCGGGTTACCCTTCTTTTCCAAGGCAACCCGGCTGTCTTTTGTTGAAGACCCGTGGCTTTCCGTCCCCACCTCACAGTGGGTTTGGCTTTGTCGAAACCTGCTGTAGCCAAATTATGCAGGTATCGTGCCGGGCCCTCAACAAGCGATTAAGACACCCGATAACCGGTCGAGCGCAGCCGTTTATGAAGACCGAAGGCCCGACCATCATGGGTATCCTCATTTTTTGATGATGAAAAGAAGCGGAATCGGGATTGCCGGTTAGGCCGGAAGGTCGCAGTTCATGCGACCTACAAAAGATGATGGTGGATCTGCACCGAATGAAGCGGACGGAAGGGACTTCTTGAATTCTGTGGGAGGTTAGTGGCGGACCGTCTCCAATCGGACCGTCCGTTTCAGGATCGCTCGGGCGGTCTTTTCAAACTGGGGTGTGGAATCGGAGACCACAAACCGATCGGATCCGTCTTTTCTCATCTTTTGGTCGAGGTCGGGATGGTCTTTCAAAAAGGACTTCACCGCCGCGGCTACGGCCGCCGAGGCGTCGATCAGCCGCACCCGCTTGCCGATCTTTCTTCCGATGGTCTCTTTGAGCACCGGATAATGGGTGCAGCCCAGGATGAGGGTATCGATCTGGCGGACCTTTAACGGATGGAGGTATTTCTTGACGATCATGGTGGTCTCGGGCTTTTTGAGCCAGCCTTCTTCCACCAGGGGGACCAGAAGCGGACAGGGTGCGGAATGGACCCGCACCTCGGGATCGGCCTTTCGAAGTCGAGTCTCGTATATGCCGCTGCCAATGGTGGCCCGGGTGCCGATCACCCCGATCCGGCCCGTTCGGGTGGCTTGAAGAGCCGCGCCGACCGCCGGGGTGACCACCTCGAAGACCGGTGTTTTGTACCGGCCGGTCATCACCTCCAGGGCCGCGCTGGAGGCGGAATTACAGGCCGCCACAATGATATCGGCACCCTCATCCAGAAGAAACCGAATGTTTTGCAGGGCATAATCCCGAATCGTGTCGATGCTCTTGGTTCCGTACGGGGACCGGGCCGTGTCTCCGTAATAGAGAAGATCGTGGTCGGGCAATGCCTTCCGTACGGCCCGGGCCACGGTCACCCCGCCGATGCCGGAATCGAAAATGCCGATCATTCGGTTTTTCGCCGGCTTTCCACCATCCGCCGCACACATCGAATGATCTGGGCATTCGAGGCATCGGTTCGAATGCCCGGGCACATGGAAGACATGATCCGCCAGTTGTTCGGATCGGTGACCACGCTCTCCAGAAACGGCCAAGCCCGGCACATTCGGGGTTTGACCGGATGGATGGTGCAGATTTTGTCTTTCCAGAAGACGCAGTAGCCGTTTTCGCCCACCGCCAGAACCGGGCGGGACCCGGACATCTGACAATACTCGGTTACAAATCGGTCGGGGTCGGATCCGATGAATTCGGCGATGGCGACGATATCCTTCGGAGTGATATAGGTGCCGCCGTACCCGTTGCAGCATTCCCCGCACTGACGGCACTCGAAAATATCTTCCGGGGATTTTTCAGCGGCGGATCTCTTTGGATCGCCGGAGGCCGTTTTTTTGTTGGAATCAGAGGGCATGACGGGTATCCATGGCTCTTTTCATCGTCACCTGATCGACATACGTGAGATCCCCGCCCATGGGCACCCCGGATGCGATTCGGGAGACCTTCACCCCGGTCCCCGCCAACCGCTCGGCGATATAGGCGGCGGTGGCCTCCCCCTCCAGATTCGTATTCGTCGCCAGCACCACCTCCCGCACCTCCCCGGCCTGAACCCGGCTCAGCAATTCCCGAATCCGGATGTCGTCGGGGCCCACCCCGTCCATGGGGGAGAGCACCCCGTGGAGCACATGGTAGAGCCCGTAAAAGGCCCCGGACCGCTCAATGGCCACCATGCCGGCCACGTTTTCCACCACGCACAGAAGGCCTCGATCCCGGGCCGGGTTGCCGCAGATTCGGCAGGTGTCGGTATCGCTCAGGGAAAAGCAGGATTCGCACAACCGGGTCTTCTCCTTGAGATTCAGGATGGACCGGGCCAGCCCTTCGGCGTCCCGGCGGGGGGCCCGAAGGATGTGCAGGGTCAGCCGTTCGGCGGTCTTTTCCCCGATCCCGGGCAGCCGCGACAGGTGCCGGATCACGTTCAAAATGGAGGGCGGATAATGGCTCACCCGGAATTCTCCGCTACATCAGCCCCGGAATGTTCATACCGCCGGGCATCAGCTTGCCCATCTTTTCGGAGACCATCTCCTGGGACTTGTTCAGGGCGTCGTTGACCGCCGCCAGCACCAGATCCTGAAGCATTTCCACATCCTCCGGATCGACCACCTCTTTTTCGATGCGGATGGAGACGACCTGCTGCTTGCCGTTGGCCACGACACTGATCATGCCGCCCCCGGCGGTGGCCTCCACCGTCTGGTCGGCCAGTTCCTCCTGAAGTTTCATCATTTTGGACTGAAGCTTTTGGGCCTGCTTCATCATATTGCCCATACCTTTCATATCAACATCCTCCTATAGCAGTTTGACTTCTTCTAGTTTTCCCTCGAAAATTTCCAGGGCCGCACTCACCATGGGGTGATTCAAGGCCTCCTGGCGTTTGCGGTTGGCCTCGTCGACCTGGTTGCGCAGGTCTTTTTTTTCAGGCGTTTTTCCGGGATGGATCACCAGCCGCATGTCCCGCCCGAAAAACGCACCGGCCGCCGTCGTGATATTCTCCTGGTTTTTCTGAATTCGATTGAAATGGAGATGGTTGCCGTTGACCTCCAGTTCTAGAACCCCTTCGCTCTCGGCCAGGCTGCGCAGTTCGGTTTTGGCCAGCCAGGGTGCGAGACTGGGCTGTTTGTCGGCTATCCGCTGTTTCAGCCGCGACCAGTTGGCCTTCGGACTCTCCTGAGCATCGTACCGGGGATGATCCGCATCAGGGGATGCCGGACCGGGGCGTTCCGGATCGGGGGATTCCGAGCCGCGAACATTCGGCACCGGATCGGGGTCGGGGACTGGCGGCGGAGAATCGGCCGGCGGTGCTGGAGAAGGCGTCGCTTCGGCCCTTTTCGGGGGCTGCTCCGGGGCCGCAGGCGGTGCATCGGCATACCCGAAGATCTCTTCCCGGGTCTCCCCGCCGACCCTGTCGACCGCCTCGGCCGTCGCCGGAACCGTACCCTCCATGATCCCCCGGCTCAGCTGGTCGATCTTGTGAATCAGGGTCTCGATGGAAAGCGCCGGTTTGATCTGAAACATGCGGATAAACGCCATTTCCAGCGTCAGCTTGGGAAGGGTGGCGAATTTGAGGGCGGTTTCTTCTTTGGTCAGGGCATCCAGGAGTTGGCTCAGGTAGACCTGAGATACCCTTTCCACCTGCCGGGCCATCTCCTCGATCTCCCGGGCCGAGGCATCCACCAGCTTCCGGGCCTGTTTGCCCATCTTCACCACCAGCAGATTGCGGAAATGGGTCAGAAGGGCGGCGTAAAACTCCTTCAGATTGTGGCCGTGGTCATGGATGTCGTCGAGGATCTTCAGAATCCGGTTCAGATCTCCGGCCAATACGGCGCCCGAGATATCAAACAGCACCCGGCCGTCCACCGCGCCCAGAATATCCAGCACCTGCGGGTGGGTCAAGGGCCCCTCGGCGCAGGCCATGACATGGTCCAAAAGGCTGAGTCCGTCGCGCATGCTGCCCCCGGCGGATCGGGCGATGGCCGCAAGGCTTTCCCGGGGAATCTCGATCCCCTCCCGATCGCTCAGGGTTTCCATATGGGCCACGATCTCCTCCAGCCCGATGCGTCGAAGGTCGTGGCGCTGGCACCGGGAGAGAATGGTGATCGGAATTTTGTGGGGCTCGGTGGTGGCGAAAAAAAACAGCACGTGGGCCGGGGGCTCCTCCAGGGTCTTGAGCAGAGCGTTGAAGGCCGGGGTGCTGAGCATGTGGACTTCGTCGATGATGTAGATCTTATAGCGGCCCTGGGCCGGCATGTACTTGATGTTTTCCCGCAGGTCCCGAATGTGGTCCACCCCGTTGTTGGAGGCCCCGTCGATCTCGAACACATCCACCGCATGGCCTGTCGTGATTTCCCGGCAGGATCGGCAGGTGTTGCAGGGTTGCGGCCGGGGCCCCTTTTCGCAGTTCATGGCCTTGGCCAGTATCCGGGCGATGGTGGTCTTGCCGGTGCCCCGGGGCCCGGCGAAGAGAATGGCGTGGGCCACCCGGTCTCCGGCGACGGCGTTTTCCAGGGTCCGGGTCACATGGGTCTGATTGACCACCTCTTCAAAGGTCTGGGGCCTGTATTTTCGCGCAAGTACGAGATAGGACATGACGGTTTTCCGGTTCTAAAACACCTTCTCCGTTCCGCTGAACCATCTAATGACCAATACAATAGTGGCTGATGACCAATAGTGGGCCGATGAACAACAGGGGCTGTGCAAGCGGGCCACGCGGTGAATCATCCTGCCTGCCGGACGAAAGAATACGGTTACGGAAATCGGGGGAAGGTGTTCGGACGTGATCGGTTAATGGCGGAGAGAGAGGGATTCGAACCCTCGGTGCCGCTATTAACAGCACACACGATTTCCAGTCGTGCACCTTCAGCCAACTCGGTCATCTCTCCGTTTAACAAGCGGGCGATTCGCTTTCAAACCTGATTCAGAAGCATTTTCAAACTCCGCCATGGCGGCGGACATTGGCGGAGAGGGTGGGATTCGAACCCACGATCCCGTTATTCACAGGATACCGCTTTTCGAGAGCGGGGCCTTCAGCCACTCGGCAACCTCTCCTTTTCCTCTCTGCGATAAGAACGGCAATATATACGTTCCCGCCTCGCCTGTCAATCCTCTTCTTCGATTCTTTCCGGGCCGTGCCTTAAAAAATGCGACGCCGACCGGCGGTACGCCGCTTCAACAGCGGTCAAACCGTAAATTCACTTGAACTCCCCCTTTCTTTTTAGTATCTCTGGCGCTCACATTTATTCCTTACAGACGAGGAGTCCGATCCATGGCCGAAGTCATCCCCTTCAGGGGCATCGTATACAATCCGGAAAAGATTCAGAGCCTGGGGGAGGTCACCACCCCGCCCTATGATGTCATTTCACCGGCGGAACAGGCCCGGGCCTACGAGCGTCACCCCCATAACATCATCCGCCTGATTCTGGGAAAAGAGTCGGGCGAAGATTCCGAAGCGGACAACCGCTACACCCGGGCGGCCCGGCACTGGGAAGAATGGACCGCCGGATCGATCCTGATCCGTGATCCGCAACCGGCCTTTTATCTCACCACCACCCGATTCACCGTGGAGGACCGACCCCGCACCCGGTTCGGCCTGATCGCCCGGGTGCGCCTGGAGCCGTTTGACAAGGGGGTTATTCTTCCCCATGAAACCACCTTTTCAGGGATCAAGTCCGACCGGCTTCGGCTGATGCAGGCCTGCCATGCCAATTTCAGCCCCATCTTTTCGCTCTACCCCGACCCCGACCGGCATCTTCTGGCCGCCCTGAAGGACAGGGCCCTCGGCCGAAAGCCGGACATGGATTTCACCGATACCGCCGGACACCGCCAGCGGCTCTGGCGGATCACCGAGGACCCCTTCTGCGAACAGGTGAGCCGGGATTTTCAGGATAAAATCCTTTACATCGCCGACGGCCACCACCGGTATGAAACCGCCCTCGCCTACCGGGACCGGCTGGCCCGGGTCGATCCCGATTTTTCGAACGACCACCCGGCCAATTTCATCATGATGTACCTGACCGGCATGACCGATCCGGGACTGGTGGTGCTGCCGGCCCACCGAATGGTGCGGTCGGTTCCGGCCGATCTGCCGGCAAACTTCACCGCCGAAACCCGGGACTTCTTCGACATTTTCGCCATCCCGTTTCGAGGGAATACCCCCGATGAGATTCTGCCCGAATTTTTGTCGGAACTGGAAAAAGGGGCCCATCGGAATACCATCGGGGTGTTTATGAAGGGCCGTTCAGAACTGTTGCTGCTTCGCCTTCGGGAAGGGGGTATGGATCGGTTTGCGGATGAACTGCCGGAATCCCTGCGGGCCCTCGACGTCACCGTGCTGACCCGTCTTCTTCTGATGGAGGTGCTCGGTTTCGACGGAGACCGGCTGGATGATCCCGCCGCCGTCTCGTATACCAGCAGTGCCGAAACGGCGATGGAAGCGGTTTTCGAGGGAGGATTCGAGATGGCTTTCATCCTCAACCCGACCCGAATCGAGCAGGTCCGGAAAATCGCCCGGGAAGGGTTGATCATGCCCCGGAAATCGACCTATTTTTACCCCAAAGTGATTACCGGCCAGGTGATCAACCCGCTCACCCCCGATCCGGCCGATTAGAAAACATGCCCCTTTCATTCGCTCAGGGAAGAAACATTCGGTTCACCTCCGGGGTATACTCTCCGTCCGGCTGATAGATCACCAGGGGCGGGGCGACCCTCAGCCCGGGGCGCCCCCCTTTTTTGCCTTCCGCCAGAATGCGTTGGGCCGGCTCCCCGGCCCGGGAATGAATCATGCGAAGAAATTTCGGTTCGATCCCGGCGGTCCGCATCTCGCACAGAAGATCGGCGGTCCGTTCGGCCAGATGAACCACCAGAAACCGGCCGGAAATCTCCAGCATTCTTCGGGCGGCGCCCACCACATCCCGCAGCTCGGCGGCGATTTCATGACGGGCCACCGCTTTCCGGGGATCCGGGTTCATCCTTCCGGAACGGACCCGCCGGTAGGGGGGATTGCTCACCACCAGGTCCACCGGCAAGAATCCGGCCAGGTCGGAATCCGACCGCTCAAGGGTCCTGAAATCCCGCTGAAGAATCGTGATTCGCTCCGCCAACCGGTTTCGGGCCACATTGTCCCGAGCGATTCGGGCAAGATCCCGCTGGATTTCCACCCCCAGGATGCGGGCTTCCGGGTTTCGGTAGGCCAGGATCAGCGGAATGATGCCGCATCCGGCGCCCAGATCCAGAACGGCGCCGGCCCGGCAACCGGCGGCATGATCCGCCAGAAGAACCGAATCGATGGAAAACCGGTAGCCCCGACGGTGCTGCCGAACCCGAATGCGCCCTTCAAAAAAGGTATCCGCGGTGAAATCGGCGGAATCCTCTTCATCCCCCGATGTCAGTCTTTTCATGGCCGAACCCTTTTTTTACGCCGTCCTTTCAGGAGAATCAAAGGGGGCCGATCTTAAATTTGATATCCGCCACCAGATCCTTGCCCAGGGCGGTGTTGACTTTGCGAAGGATATCCCGCTTCAGAAACTGGAGCTGATGGGCCCAGGGTGAGCTGGACACATGGACGATCAGAAGCTTCCCTTTGAAGGCGGCCGGCCGGGTGTTTTCGGCCACTGCGTCTCCGACCGCCTCTTCCCAAAGGTGCCAGATTCGAACCAGTTCCCCGTCTGCCTGGGGCCGGCATTCCCGAAGCGCCTTCTGAAGAATCTCTCCGATATGGACAAAGCCGTCTCTTTTTCCTGCTTTTTCAGCCATAATCGAGGCTATAGCCGGGGTGGATTCCCGATGTCAAGAAAAACCGCCGGCAAATCGCCGGGTTTGGATTTTCCTTGACTTAGGGGGGGACGTCCCTTAAATTGATTCCTAGCATTATTACGATAAACCTACAAATTATAATAGGATAACACAATGAGTTGGGATTGGGAAAAACTGAAGCAACAACAAAAGCGGGGAGACATTCCCCCGAACATGGATGAGTTTATCAAGAAGATAAACAATTTCAAGCTGCCGGGAGGGCCCCTTTTGATTGTCCTGCTGCTTCTGATTCTTCTCGGGTCGACCATGTTCTACACGGTCAAGCCCAGCGAGGTCGGGGTGGTTCAGCGGTTCGGCCGGTATGTGCGAACCACCCAGCCGGGGCTTCACTTCAAGATGCCGGTCGGCATTGAATCGGTCCGGAAGGTCAATGTCCGAAAGGTCAATACCGAGGAATTCAGCGCATTCAATGCCGGCGGTCAGTCCCGGTTCGGAGGCGACAGCAGCACGGCCACCCTGATGCTGACCGGGGACCTGAATGTGGCCATGGTGCCCTGGATCGTTCAGTACCGAATCAAAGATCCGTACAACTACCTGTTCAAAGTCAGAAATCCGCAACAACTGCTTCGGGATATGTCGGAGGCATCCATGCGCCTGGTGATCGGCGACCGCAGCATCGACGAGGTCATCAGCAAACGGGACGAGATCTCTGTGGAAGCGGCCCAACTGTTGCAAAAAGAGCTGGACGGAGCCGAAAGCGGCATCAACATCCTCACCATCGAAATGAAAAAGACCGATGTCCCCGAACCGGTGCAGCCTTCCCTGAACGAGGTCAACCAGGCCACTCAGGAAAAAGAGCAGATGATCTATCAGGCCCGGGAAGACTACAACAAGGCCGTCCCCGCGGCCCGCGGCGAGGCGGAACGAACCATCCGGGCCGCCGAAGGATACGCCCTCGACCGGGTCAACCGGGCCCAAGGGGATGCCGCACGATTTGAAGACATGTACCGGGAGTACGCCAAGGCCGAGGACGTCACCAAGCGGCGCCTCTACCTGGAGACCTTCCGGGATCTTCTGCCCAAGCTGGAAAACAAATACATCGTGGATTCGGAGCAGAAAAACCTGTTGCCTCTGCTCAACCTCGGAAATCAAAACATGAGTGGTGTAACCCAATGAAACCAAAGTTCATCTTTATCGCGATCATCGTGGTGATCGGCATTTTCGTGCTATACCAGTCGGCATACATCGTCGACGAAACCGAGCAGGTCGTCGTCACCCAGTTCGGCCGAATCATCGGCGAGCCGAAGATACGCCCCGGCCTCAAATTCAAGGTTCCTTTCATTCAACAGGCGATATTCTTTCCCAAAAACCTGCTCCAATGGGACGGCGATCCCGGCCAGATCCCCACAAAAGAGAAAACCTATATCTGGGTGGACGCCTTCGCCCGGTGGAAGATCGTCGATCCGGTGAAGTTTCTCCAGACCGTCACCGATGTCTTCAATGCCACCGGCAGACTCAACGACATCATCGATCCGGCGGTGCGAAACTTCATTACCTCCCACGACCTGATCGAAACGATTCGAAAGAGCAACCGAAAACTGGACCTGCTCGAGATTCAGCAGGTCAGCCTGGAAGAAATACGACAGGATGAAGGGCTTGACACCGATTATACCATCGAGGTCGGGCGGGAAAAGATCACCCAGGGGATTCTGAAACAGGCCCAGCCCAAGCTCGACAAGTTCGGCATCGAACTGGTGGATGTGAAAATCAAGCGGGTCAATTACGTGGATACGGTTCGGGATTCGGTCTACAAGCGAATGATCGCGGAACGAAAGCAGATCGCCGAAAAGTTCCGGTCTGAAGGAAGGGGGGAGGCCCAGAAGATTCGGGGTCAAAAAGAGCGGGATTTGAAGGAAATCGAATCGGAGGCGTATAAAACCGCCCAGCAGATCAAGGGAAAGGCCGATGCGGAATCGACCGCGATTTACGCCCGGGCCTTCAATCTGGACCCGGAATTCTATTCGTTTCAGAAAACCCTCGAGATTTACGGCGCCGCGCTCGAAGAAAACAGCTCGCTCGTCCTTTCAACCGATTCGGAGCTGATGAAGTACTTCAAGGGGTACTCGGGCGAGACCCCGTAAGGCGAAACCAAAAAACAGAAAAAGCATCGCCGCCGGTTTCAACGGTGCTTTTTCTGTTTTCCATACGGTCTCATGCGCTACCGTTTCCTTCGCTGATGACGGGTTCGAGCCAGAAGCTTTCGGTGCTTGTGCCTTCTCATCTTTTTTCTTCGTTTCTTAACCACACTGCCCATGCGTTTCACCTCCTGTTCTATGAAATTGTATACCCTTATTTGTATATCCTAAACATCAAATGATACCATTGAGAATCCATTTTGTCCACCCTTTTACCAGGGTGTTTTTTTTCCCCGGTGGTTATGGCGGATAAGCGTCCCCCCTTTGCCGAGCCGGCCGAACCGCCGTCGGATTCGGAACCGAAGCGATTCAGCCCGCAGCAGATTCGGGTGATCAACGAAGCCGTGTCTCTGGCCGAAGAACTGGTCGGCAATTTTTATAAACTCTCCTCGGTGCAGTGGCGCCGGCTGCGGTATGACATCAACACCCTGGCGGAACTGGCCGAAGATGAAGTCGTGACCGGTCCGTTCGCCCAGGTCATACGGTATGAAGCCAAACCCGAGGACGTCCCCCTCGGGTCCTCCACCTATGATTACTATAAAATCTGTCTTCAGGATCAGGCCATCCTCAGGGTCACGGCCCGGCATCCGGAAATTCAGCTGTATCCGCTGATTTTATATATCGTCACCCACGAACTCATCCACATCATTCGGTTCTGCCGGTTTCTTCAGCGCTTCGACGCATCCGCCGAAGAAAAACATAAAGAGGAAAAACGGGTCCACGAGCGCACCCATGAAATCCTCGGCCGGGTCACCACCCCCGGGCTTCCGAAGGTGCTCCACTTCTTTCGGCGGTGGTATGAACCGGTGGAGGCCCTTCGGTAAGCGACCCCGCCGGCCGCGGCTTTCTATCCTGAAAGAAATTTTTATCCACCGATTCTTGACAATCCGAAAACCCGCCCTATATTTCTTTCCAAAATCGGATTGGACTGATAAATTGTTTAATAAGCATCTTGATTTATTAAGCATATTTTTTGAAAAAACGACGGCGGCATGATACATTCGAACGAAAATGCTTCGCCCCCTCCACCAGGGGAAGCCGAACGGGGGTTTTCACTGGCGAACCGCAAACGAAAACCCTTCGCATCATCCAAATAAATTCCGAATTCGCTTTACAACCAATGATGGGTGCTTATTGTTTCCGTGAAACAGAAACGATATTTTTTAAATAAGGCATTCTACCCATTGGATATTTTTTACCCTTTTATATTTATTAACCTTCAATGAAATAAGGAGACAAGAGAAGATGAAACTGAGACCACTTCAGGATCGAATTCTGGTACAGCGGGTTGAAGAGGAGAGCAAGACCAAAGGCGGCATCATCATCCCCGATACGGCCAAAGAGAAACCGGCCGAGGGCAAAGTCGTCGCCGTAGGAACCGGCAAAACCGGCGAAGATGGAAACAAGATCCCCCTGGAGATCAAAGAGGGCGACCGGGTATTGTTCGGCAAATATTCCGGAACCGAGGTCAAGGTCGAGGGTGAAGATTACCTGATCATGCGCGAAGACGATGTTCTGGGTATCATCGAAGGATAACCATTTCGAACGGTTTGAATCCACATAATTTTTATTTCGACAGATTAACGGAGGTAGATTAAGATGGCCAAGCAGATCAAATATGACATGAGAGCCCGTGAAGCGATGCTCAAAGGGGTGAAGACCCTTGCGGATGCGGTGGTGGTGACCCTCGGTCCCAAGGGAAGAAACGTCGTTCTCGATAAATCCTGGGGCTCCCCTACAGTGACCAAAGACGGCGTGACGGTGGCCAAAGAGATCGAACTGGAAGACAAGTTCGAGAACATGGGCGCCCAGATGGTCAAAGAAGTCGCCAGCAAGACCAGTGACATGGCCGGCGACGGCACCACCACGGCCACCGTGCTGGCCCGCTCCATCTATGAAGAAGGCCAGAAACTGGTGGCGGCCGGCAACAACCCGATGTCCATCAAACGCGGCATCGACAAGGCGGTCGAGATCGCGGTCAAAGAGCTTCACAACATGAGCAAACCCACCAAGGATCAGCGGGAAATCGCCCAGGTGGGAACCATTTCCGCGAACAACGACGAAACCATCGGCAACATCATCGCCGAGGCCATGAACAAGGTCGGCA
>JBKHDE010000098.1:0-15893 GCA_046541495.1 Desulfococcaceae bacterium | reverse complement strand
GGGGCAACCACAGGGGGATTGCCCCTACAAAATCAGGTACAGAAATATATGCACAGGTACTTATCAATTCAGGCCCGCATGTCGCCATCCGGGCATTCTTTTAATGGACCGGGTCAGGAACTCACCCACACATCCCCGAGCATCAGATAAAGACTCGGATGGGGTTCGATATCCTGCACCCGTTTTCGGCTCATGTTCCAGACATTGATCCAGAAGGCGTTGCCGATGGAGCCGCGGTCCTGCTGAATCTCCTCCAGTTTGCAAAAAATCTTGCGCCGTTTTTCCAGATCGATGGTGCCGTTGGCCTCGGTAAGGAGTTTGGAGAATTCTTCATCCACCCACCGGGTTTCATTCCAGGGGACCGGCTCGCCCTCTTCATTGCCCACATAGGCCAGATTGAGCACCATGGTGCCGATGGGCCGGTGGGCCCAGGTGGTGATGCCCAGATCCACCTCCGTCCATTTTTCCCAATACTGACTGTTGGGCATGGTCTGGATATTGATCCGGAAGCCGGCCGGGGCCGCATCCTGCTTGAGAATCTCTGCGTAGCGGACGATCTCCTTCCAACCGCTGCCCACCGCCAGATTGACGTCAACGCCGTCGGCATAACCGGCCTCTTTCAACAGCGCCCCGGCCTTTTCCGGATTATACTCCGGGGTCGGTTTTTTACAATATTCAGGGTGCTTGGGGCTGACGTGGAAATCCTGCCCCTCGACACCCTGACCGAAATAGGCCAGGGCCAGAATCTTTTCCCGATGCTGGCAAAGTTTCAGTGCCTTCCGCACCCGGTTGTCGCTCCAGGGTTTCACGTCCACCCGCATTCGCAGCACCCGGGTCTGGTTGGTGGTGATGGGTTTGACATCGACCCGGTCATCATCCTTGAGGGCCTGGTAGGCTTCGGTGCCGCCGATGTCGGAGAAGTCGATCATATCGATATCTCCGGCCTGAAGCGCCGAAATTTGAGGCGGCATTTCGGTGCCCATGTCGATGTATTCCACCGTGTCCAGATAGGGCAGGGCTTTTCCGTCGGCCCCTTTTTTCCAGTAGCCGTCCCGCCGCTTGACCACGCACCGCTCCCCTTCCCGGTAGGTTTCAAGAACGAAGGGTCCGGTGCCGTGGGGTCGTTTGATAAAATCGCCTTCGAAGGTTCGGCTGTTCAGGATCATGGCCGGATAATGAAAAAGATGTTCCGGCACCGCAATCTCGGATTTCTTCAGGTGAAGCCTGACCTGGCTGTCGGAGACCTTTTCAATGCCGGTGGCATCCAGATAGGTGCCGATCATTCCGAGCATGGAAGAGCCCACATCCTTATCCAGCCACTGGTTGAAGGTGAAGATCACGTCGTCGGCATTGAACACGTCGCCGTTGTTGAATTTGATCCCCTTGCGCAGGTAGAGATCCCAGGTCTTGAGATCGTCGCTGGTCTCCCATTTTTCCAGCAGGTAGGGATGGGTGATGTTTTCGGCATCGGTGAAGGTGAGGTACTCCGCCACCTGTCGCAGTTGATTGGTGGGGGTGATCCAGGAAAACTGGGCCGGATGGGTCACCTTGTGGACCGGTCCGGACACCCGGATCTTGCCGCCGCGCTTGATCGACTGCCCGAATGCCCGGACCGGCCAGGCCAGACCCCCCAACTGGCTTGCCGCCACCGTGGACATGCCGAGCAGGGCCGAAAACCGCAGAAAATCCCGTCGGCTGATTTTACCCTTGTCCAAATCCCTCTTCAACTGAAATACGCCCGGATGAATCCGTCTTCTCTCGTCCATCATTCCTCCTCCTGTCTTCTGTTTCCCGGGGTTGCAAAAAAAAGCCCCTAAATCGAGATTTAGAGGCAACACCGAACAGACGTGAACCACCCTCGTTCGCCGAAAAGACGATCGCCCTCATTCTCAAGACGCAGAACGCATACGAGCACCGAGTTCTCGATGACAACTCTCCCGTAAATTCAGCCGATCATTCGGCCGGTTATTGGGCGGTTCTATTGAATCCCGAATAAAAACATATGCATATTAACGGGATATGGATGGAATTGTCAAGCGCCTTCCCGGTTTTAGAAAAACCCTTGATAGTCTCAGGCGCCGGGGCATTGGGGAATGGCCGCGGCCAGCTTTCGCATGTGGGATTTTTCAGCCTGAGAAATGGTCAAAAAAGCCTCTTTGGCTTCGGCCTCATCAGTTCCCTCGGCCATGGTCCGGTACAGATCATAGGCCGAATATTCGATGTGGAGAGCCGTCTCCAATAGACTCACACAGGGTTTATCCCCCGCCTTTTGCACCCGGTCCAGCACATCCGCGAGGCTTTCTCCGCCTTCCATGATATCCCCCTTCAACTCCTCGAAAAGAGCCTCGAAAGGAGGCGGATCGGATTCCGAACGTTTCCAGAACCGATAGATGGACCGGGCATGGGCGGTTTCCGCCTTGGAGAGCACCTCGATGGTGTCGGCAAAGGGTTCCTCCCGAAAAACATCCAAAAGATGCCGATAGAAACGATAGGCTCCTTTTTCCAGATCCATGGCGGTCATCAGGAGTTGGGAATGGTCGGCCGATTTGTCGAACACCTGAACCCGCGGAAAGTCGGGAAGGGTCTTTCCGTCCCATGCCATGATGCCGCCGTGCAGGTGGTAGATCTGTTTGTCGGTCACCTCCGCCTCCCGGGCCAGGTCGGCCGCCGAAAGAGAGCGGCCGCCGATGTGGCAATAAAAGACCAGGTCCCGGTCGGCGGGCAGGTCGAAAAGCTTCGATTCCAATTCCATCAACGGCAGAATAACGGCGCCGGGTATATGGCCCTCTCGGTACTCCGCCGGCTGGCGGACATCCACCAGCAGGTAATCCTTTTCGGAATGATTGTCTACGTAGCGTCTCAGTTCCTCGGAATCCAACGCGGTAATATCGGGCTGTTCCATATCGATGCGCACTCCTTTTCAATGGTGATTATTTTCCGAGATCGAACCATACCGGCATCATCCCTTTGCCTTGAGCAGTTCGATCAGGGTATCCACATCGGTGGTCGGCCGGCTGCAGGCGAAATCCCGGCAGACATAGGCGGTGGTTCGATCCGCCTCCTGTTTCAAGTATCGGGTGAATTCGGCGATTTCGGCCAGGGCATCGCCCGTTTCAGCCGATTTAAACAGCACCACCTGATGCGGTGCAAACCGTTCGTCCAGAGCCGTGATCATTCGACGACTTTCTTCCGTATCGGGATCTCCCACCAGCACCACTTCCCGGGTCTGCCCCAGGGCGAAATCGAGGCCGATGAGAAACTGAGTAAAGGCCGAGGGATGCTTGGCGACCGAACCGGAAAATCCCCGGGACAGGGCCGAGGCCCGCTCTTCCCACCGGGTGTCTCCGGTAAGCCGGGAAAGCCGCAGCAAATTCAACAGCGCCGCCGAATTGGCGGAGGGCGCCGCACCGTCATACAGCTCCTTGGGACGGACCGGCAGTTCCCGGCTCCATTCGGCGGTGAAATAGAAACCCCCGTTTTCAGGGTCCCAGAAGTCGGCAACCATGCGCTCTTGTAGTTTTACCGCCCGGGCCAGATGCTGCGGATCGAAGGTGGTTCGATACAGCTCGGTCAACCCCCAGATCATGAAGGCATAGTCATCGGCATGGGCATCGATACCGGCTTCACCTTCTCGATACCGATGGAGCAACCGGCCGTTTTCATCCTCTAGATGGGTTTTGATGAACCGGGCGGCCTTTTCCGCAGCCTCGGCATAGACCGGTTTTTTCAGCACCCGGGCCCCCAATGCCAACGCGGCGATCAGAAGACCGTTCCAATCGGTCAGGACCTTGTCGTCCTTGAGCGGATGAATCCGTTTTTCCCGGTGGTCGAAAAGAAGCACACGGGCCTTTTCCCATCGGTCCGTCAGCTCCGATACCGGCAGATCGAGATCCTCGGCCCATTCCTGAAATGAACGGGTCAGATGCGGAATATTGACGCCGGTCTTCTTGCCGGTGGACTCGTCGGCGAAGTTGCCCTCCGGCGTCAGATTCAAAATGTCGGCCCAGAAAGGACCTTCTTCCGGTCCCAGCACCGACTCGAATTCGGACCGGGTCCAGACATAGAATTTTCCCTCTTCTCCCTCGCTGTCGGCGTCTTCCGCCGCGAAAAAGCCGCCTTTTTCCGAGGTCATATCCCGCAGCACATAGGTAAAGATCTCTTCAGCGGTCTTTCCCAGCAGCGGATCACCGGTGATCTGATATGCCTCGAGATAGGCGGTGGCAAGCAGGGCCTGATCATACAGCATCTTTTCAAAATGCGGCAGCAGCCAGTGAGGGTCGGTGGAATACCGGTGAAAACCGAATCCGATATGATCCCAGATTCCGCCGTGACGCATGGCGGTGAGGGTATGCCGCACCATATTCAGGGCTTTTTCATTTCCGGTGCGGTGATACTGGTGGATCAGAAACCGAAGCCGGTGGGGTGTGGGAAATTTCGGGGCGGGGTCGAACCCGCCGTGGCGGGGATCATAGCTTTTGGCGATCATTTCATGGGCATGATCCAGAGCCGGTTCGCCGATTTCGGCGGCGCCGGCAAAGACAAAGGCGCCGTTCAGGTGTCCGGAAATGGATTCGGCGGAATCGAGCACCTTTTTTCGATCCTCCTTCCAGAGTTGCCGAACCTGTTTGCAGATATCGATCAGACCGCCCTGGCCGAAGCGCGCCTGTTTGGGAATATAGGTGCCGGCGAAAAAGGGCTTTTTGTCCGGCGTCATAAAAATGGTCAGCGGCCAGCCGCCCCGGCCGGTGAGCATCTGACAGACCGCCATGTAGACGGCATCGATATCGGGCCGCTCCTCCCGGTCCACTTTGATGGGAATGAAGGTATCGTTCAGATAACCGGCGGCTTCTTGATCTTCAAAGGATTCCCGCTCCATG
The DNA here is from genome assembly GCA_046541495.1 of Desulfococcaceae bacterium. GTDB lineage: Bacteria > Desulfobacterota > Desulfobacteria > Desulfobacterales > Desulfococcaceae > JAABSQ01. The sequence goes on along the minus strand of JBKHDE010000098.1, from coordinate 11,016 downwards.
ACATGGCACCAGTGACAGGTGGCATATCCGATGGAGAGAAAGACCGGTTTGTCCGCTTCGGCGGCCTTTTGAAAGGCGGCGTCGGACCATGGACGCCAGTCCACCGGATTGTGGGCATGCTGCAGCAGATAGGGGCTTTTCTCATTGATGAGGCGATTGGATTGCATCGGATGTTCCTCCTTTCCTGTAGGACCCATAGGTCAATATAGGGTCGAAAAGGAGAGAACGCAACACAACCGATCGAATTCCAAGGATAGGCGAACCGGCAGCGGGGAGGGGTTGTGAACCGGGCGGACTTACTCGAAGTGTTCCGGAATATCCTCTTTGGGTCCCCATTCCCGGGTATCGGAATGCTTGATGGTGTTCAAGAGTTCCCGGGCCTTCTGATGGCCCAATTTGGCGGCGGTATGCAGGTCTTTGACGGCTTCCTTGACCCGGTCGACATGCTTGTAGGAAATGCCGCGGTTATAGTAGGCCTGCCTGGCCCGGGGGTCCAGGGCGATGGCCAGGGTGAATACCCGAACCGCATCCTCATAATTTCCCGCCCGATACAGACTGTACCCTTTCTTGATCCAGTCGGCCACATCATTTTCCGACCGCCGGGTCTCGGCCTGCTGGGCCGCGACATGAAAATCGATGACAAACCGATGGCCGCAATGCTTGCAGACTCGGGCGGTGGATGCAATGGTTCGGGTACATTTCGGGCAGGATTTCAAGCTTCGGGCGGCATTGAGCTCCAGTTTTTCCCTGAGTTTCTTATGGACCGTCAGCAGGTACTTGCCCATGATGGTTCTCAGAAACTCCGCAAAGGTCTTTTCGTCGATCTCATAGATTTCGATCTGATGATTGATCTCCTGGAGCACGATCTCGCGGTTTTCCTCATGATCGGGGAGAATCAGGGAAAAGTCGGCCAGAAGCTCGATGATCTGCCCGTATTTATCCAGTTGGAGATTCTGAATGGCGGCCGAGGGGGGCATTTCATTTTTGATGTTCTCGATCTTGAAATAATCCACGGCGTTTTTGATCAGGGTTTTGGTGCCGTCGCGAATGGTTCTCTCCAGGGTCGCAGTATCGTGTTCATGCTTCAACCGATAGATTTTCCGTTCGTATTTTTCTTTGAGACGGCTGATTTTTCGATCATACTCCCGCTCGATCCAGGCCTTTACATTGATAAAGGTGATCAGAAGAAATATGGAGAAGGAAAACACCGTCAACGCGAATGAGACCACCGGGCTCAACACCTGAAATGAGGCAAACCCCAGCAGGACGACGCCGATGACGCCCAGGATGACCAGATTGGAATAGATATTCATGACCATGCCTCCTGATGAAACGGCATCATTTGGCTTTGAATAGTCGATGTCGCTGTTTGAAAAGACAAACTTCTCAATTGGTTTGGATTGTTCCATACACCAATAAGACCTCCATGCAGATGGTTAGTGTCTACAATCTATTCCATGGAAGAGAGATTTAAATCAATGGGGGGTGCTCTGTATTCAGCGGTAGAAAATGGCTACCCGGCAACCCAAAAACCGGGCGAATCCAGCGCGATTCAGCATCGGGCCATTCGATCTACGGCCTGAAAAGGAGGTGGAAGACGCCTGTGAAAACTGAATCAACCTCTGGTTGAATGCGGATTCGTGGATGATATCCTTACTTTTTTTGTAAGATTCTCAGAAAGAGGGGGTCGCCTTTTTCAGGGTTTGCTCGGCACAGGTGAGTTCAAAATCCCAGATCAGGGGCGCGTGATCCGACAATAAAATCGGCGGAATGTCAAACCCGGTGGTACACAGCTCCGGGCTGTGAAAAATATAATCCAGCTGCATGCGGGGAGACTTGCTGGGATAGGACGGCATCCCCTGACCGTTGGCGCTCTTGAGTCCGGTGGCGGCCAGAAACAGTTCCAGCTCCCGAGCGCCCCAGAAGGCATTGAAATCCCCGGCCACGATCACCGGCTTGGAAACCCCTTTCAGAATCGAATAGAGTTCATGAAGCTGATGCTGGCGGTGGCGGAACTTGAGGGACAGATGGACCAGGAAGATCGTAAAATCCTTCAGGTCCACCTCGATCACCAGCCGTTTGACTCCTTCTTCAAAATAATGAAACCGCTGGGATTCGATTCGGCGGTTGATCAAAATCGCGTTGCCCTGCTTTTTCATCACCGGAACCTTGTTGGCCATGGAGGTGAGGGCGTATTTGGAGTGGAAGACGTGATAGTGGTTGAGCTCCTCGGCGATGATCTCCGCCTGGTTGCCGTTTCCTGACCGAAAGGAGCCGCAGTCCACCTCGATCAATCCGATGAAGTCCGCATCCACCGTTTTGATGAACTGGATGATCTGACCCAGATTTTTGCCGGTCAGCTTGAGATGACCGGCATAGGGAAAAGGGAAATGGAGTCGTCTGCCCACCCCGGCCCCGTAGCTGATGTTATAAAGCAGAAACCGCATAACCTGTGTCCGCGATCGCTCGACTACCAGACCAGGGATTCATAAATCCAGCCGTCCTCGCCATCGGAATGTTGAATGTGGAGCCATTTCCCTTTCCGTTCCAGCACCTTGAACGGAACCCCCTTGTCCGCAGTGAACTTGACTTCGGTATCGGTGGACGGGCCACTGCGAACATTGCAGTTTTCCCGGCTGACCACCACCGTATCGGTGGAATCCACCAGCGGGGCGTATATCCATCCCTTGTCGCCTTCAAAATCGGTGAACTTATACCACTTGCCGGACTTCTCCACAACCTTGAGCGGGTAAAATTTTTCCACCTTCCACAGGATGCTGTAATCGGTGGAGGGGCCGGAGCGGATATTCGCCAACTTGACCTGGACGGACATCCGTTCGGCCGCCGATGCCGAACCCGGGCCGAATAGTGCCATGACAAGAAGAAGAGACGTGAGCCATACCGCAAATCGCATTCGGACGTTCCTGTTCATGATGGTGTTCTCCCTTTTCATACCCGTTTGTCGTTTATCGGATCGAGTACTCCATTTTTTGACCCCGCCCCCTCCGCTTGATCTCTAACGATACGTCGGAGGCGGATTTCAGGTTGTTGTAAAATTTGAGGGCATCATCCACCGATTCGATCGGTTCCCCGTCCACCCCGGTGATGATGTCCCCGTTTCTGAGTCCCAACCGTCTGAAGATGGAATTTCGGCGGATGCGGGTAAGCGTCAGTCCGTCGGGTTTTCCATTGGTGAAATGGGGCCGCACCCGGGCCTGACGCATAAGGCTGTTGACGTTGCCCATGGCCTGGTCCACCTGATTCCGGGATACGGCGATTTTGCGGGACACCGGCGCCTTGGAGGTCGAGGCCACACTTCGATTGAAGGGGTTGCGCCGGACCGGGCCGGCATTTCGTTTCTGGACTTCCAGAACCTCGTTTTTGCCGTCCACACTGAGAACGACCTTGTTTCTCAAAATCTGCTTGACCGTGGCCGTCTGAACCAGGTCACCCTCGGAATAGAGTTGCTGCCTGCGTTTTTTGAGATCCTGAATTACCGCATAGGACCTGCTTTCCAACCCGGTTACCGTACCGTACAGCTTGAGTTTCAGCTCGGTGGGCTTGAGGGAGGCGATATCCTCCTTCTCGGGTTTGGGAGGCGGCTTTTGGATTTCGTCCCGGGTGTTGAAAAGGTTCCGCTCCGTAATCTCCCGGTAATGGGAAAGCGGAAGGGAAGCGGCCGTTTCCGAGGTATCGGCCTCCTCCGCTCGGACCGGTATCGGTTTAACGTAATCCAACCGGGCAACGGCCACCTTGTAGACCCCGCTCACGCCCAGGTAAGCGGCCACGGTAATGAATACGACATTGAGAAGCGTAAAATAATGTTTCGCGGTTCCGATCGGTATCATAGGCAATTGGGTTCTGATGTCATCAGGTTTTGATCTGGATGATATCCCTGTTGGGCTGATGGGGAAACCCGTTCAAGGATGACAAATAATCCTTATCCCGTGCAAAGGTCGGCTCACTCTGAATATAGAGCCCCACCAGTTGAGCCACCTTTCGAATCGAATCGATATGGGTCCGTTCATATCCGTGGGACCCGTCCACCCCGAACCCCACCAGGGCGGTTCGGGTATCGTTCCCGGCCTGAATGGCGGAGGCGGAGTCGCTTCGGTATTGGCGAAACACGTCCCGGCTGTATTCGATCCCGAATTCTCGGCACAGAGTGATCAGCTTGCGGGTGAGGTGATAATCAAAGGGGCCCGCTTCGTCCATCATACAGATGGTCACCCCGAACTCCCGGGAGTTCTGCCCGGAGGCCACCGTGGCATTGTCGATCACCACCATCTCGGCCACATCCCCGCAGAGCACGGCCGATGCCCCGAACCCGACCTCCTCCGCAATGGTAAAAACCAGATGGCAGGAGACCGGCAGAACAAGGCCGTTGGTGGCCACATGCCGGGCGATGGCCATCAACGCCGCCACCCCGACCTTGTCGTCCAGGTGCCGGGCGTTGATAAAGCCGTTTTGGGTGATTTCGGGGGTGGCGTCCACCGCCACGAAATCACCCACGTTGAACCCCGCATCGATGAGGTCCCTTTTTTTATAGCTTCGGTGATCCACCCGGACCTCTACATTATCCCAGTTCACCGGCTGCGTGTCAACCTCCTGTCCGAAAGTGTGGCCCGAGGCCTTGAGCGGCATAATGGTTCCGCGGAACGGACCTTTTTCCGTAAATACGGTCACCCGGGCCCCTTCGGCGAACCGGCTGGACCAGGTGCCGACCGGGGCCACCGCCAGACGGCCGTTGCCCTTGATATCCCGCACCATGGCGCCCAGGGTGTCGAGATGCACCGCCACGGCCCGCCCGGAAACCGCCTGTCGTCCGGGAAGGGTCGCCCGAATGGCGCCCCGCCGGGTGACCTCGAATTTGATTTTTAGCCGTTGCAGCTCTTCACCGATGAAATGGACCACCTGGTCGGTATACCCGGAGGGGCTGGGAATATTGAGCAGATTGACCAATGTTCGGGTCAAATAATCTTCATCTATTTTAAATGGTTCCATGGCATATGGGGCCATTGGGCGCCTCGCTTTCTTTGTTCTGGGCCGATGCGGTCTGGGGAAACAGGAGATCGATGAATCGTTCGGCGGTGGGTTGCGGTTCATGGTTGGCCAATCCCGGACGCTCATTGGCTTCGATGATATGGTAGTCGGGTCCGGATACGTCCGGCACCATCAAATCAAGACCGGTCACCGGAATATGGATGGCGTGGGCGGCGATGACCGAAGCGCGAACCAGCTCCGGATGAAGCTTGGCGGTGACGTCATGGATGGTTCCCCCGGTATGGAGATTGGCGGTTTTTCGCACGCTGATATCCACCCCGGCCTCCGGAACCGAATCCGGATCAAATCCGTTGCGCTTGAGGCAGCGCAGGGTTTCATCATCCATCGGTACTTGGCTCTCTCCGCCGGTGGCCGCGGCTCTGCGGCGATTGTATTTTTTGATCAGTTCTTTGACCGTATGCTGGCCGGTGCCGGTAATCACCGGCGGCTTTCGCACGGCGGCGGCCACCACCTTGTAGTCGATCACGATGATTCGAAGGTCCATTCCGATGATATATTCTTCGACGATATAGTCCTGGCATTCCTTTCGGGCGATTTCGACGGCCCGGTCCAATTCCGCTCCGAATCGAACATCCACGCTGATGCCCACCCCCTGTTCGCCCCGGGCCGGTTTCACCACCCAGCTTCGATCCGGGTCCTCCGGCGGTTTCTCATTGATGTATTGGTCCGGCACCGCCAATCCGGCCGCCTTCAACACCCGGTGGGTGACCCGTTTGTCGTCGCACCGGCTCATGGCGATGGCCGACGTCAACTCGGTGAGCGATTCCCGGCATACCACCGACCGCCCCCCCGTCTGCAAGGTAAAATACCCGTATTCGGCATCGATGACCTGCACCCCGATTCCCCGCCGCCGGGCTTCGTCCACAATCAGGCGGGCATAGGGATTCAGGCCCGCCGCGGGCTGGTGGGAGGTGTACAGGGGCTCGTTGATGGGATTTTTCCGTTTGACGCAAAAAACCGGCACCCGCTGAAAGCCCAGTTTTTCATAAAGCCGAATGGCCTGATGATTGTCGTGCATGACCGACAAATCCAGGTATTCCCGGCCCCGGGTAAAATAGTGCTCCAGCAGGTGGCGGACCAGGGCTTCCCCGACCCCCGGCGCATTGGCCTGGGGATCCACCGCAAGACACCAGAGGCTGCATCCGCCCTCCACATCATTGAAGGCCTCCACATGATCCACCCCGGTGACGGTGCCGATGATCTCCCGGTCGGCCTCGGTTTCCGCAACAAAATAGGTCCGCAGCCGGGTCGCATGCCGGTCCAGGAGAAAAGTGGGATCGCAGGTCACCATCCCCCGGGCGGCATAGATTCGGTTGATGGCTTCCGCATCGGCCCGGGAATTCAACCGCCGAACGTGAAAAGCCTGGTAATGACCGGAACCGGGCCGGTAGTCATGGGACCCCATGCGGTAAGAATGGGAAGGATCAAGAAAGAGCTGGTCCGGAGCGATGGAAAGAACAACGTGGGGATCACGAATATAGAAGGCGATATCCCGCTGATTTTCCTCTTCGGCGCGAATCGCCTCGGCCAGATGTTCATTGGTGTCGAAGGTGTGGCCGAAAATCAGACGGCCCCATCCCATTTCAACGGAAACATTGGTTTTCATGCGCTGAAAATCGGGATGGTTCTGCTTTTTCCAACCGCGCACCGAGGGCCTGGAGGATCGATCCAGCCGGGACCGCATGTCTTGGCTCTTTTTCATCTTTCTTTCTCCTGCTCAGATTTTATGAACCGCCAGCCAATACTCCAGCAAAGCCATCTGCCAGAGCCTCGACCCGCGCAAGGGGGTGATATGCGCATCCGGGTTTTTTAAAACCCGCTGAATATAGGCCCGATTGAACAGCGCCCGATCCCGGACGGTGGGCGACGTGAGAATCTCACGAACGAAATCGAGGTATTCTCCCCGAAAATACTTGAGCGCCGGCACCGGAAAATAGCCCTTGGGCCGGTCGATCACCCCGGCGGGTATGACCTCCCGGGCCATCTCTTTCAGGATATACTTTCCGCCGTCCCGGACCTTGAACCCGGCCGGAATCCGGGCCGCGAATTCCACCAGTTCATGGTCCAGAAAAGGCACCCGGGCCTCCAGTCCCCAGGCCATGGTCATGTTGTCAACCCGTTTGACCGGATCATCGATCAGCATCACCGTAGTATCCAACCGAAGGGTCTTGTCGATGGCCGAATCCGCTCCGGTGCGATCAAAATGACGGGTCACGAATCGCCGGCTGAAATCGTCTTCCACAAACCGGGCGTGAACCGCTTCGGCGAATTCGGCGTGATCTCCGTCGAAAAATACCCCGGCATACCGGCCCACCGGATCGGCGGCAGGCTCCATCATGGGCGGATACCAGTGATACCCGGCAAAGACCTCATCCGCCCCCTGGCCGCTTTGTACCACCTTGACATGCTTGGATACCTCTTCGCTCAAAAGATAAAACCCGATGCAGTCGTGGCTGACCATGGGTTCGCTCATGGCCCGGACGCATCTTTCGAGTGAAGGAAGCACCCTCGCCGAATCGACCTCGATCTTGTGGTGCACGGTCTTGAAGTGATCCACGATGATGTCGGAATACTTGAACTCATCCCCTTTTTCTTCGCCCACGCTTTCAAACCCGATGGAAAAGGTGTTCAGCCCGGTTTGACCGGCTTCGGACAAAAGCCCCACCACCAGACTGGAATCCAGTCCGCCGGACAGCAGCACCCCCACCGGAACGTCCGCCGCCAACCGGCGCTGCACCGCCTGTTCCAATTCATGGCGCAATCGCGCTTTCCAATCATCAAAGCTGTAATTTCGTTCTTCGGAATCCGGCGTGAAATCGAGTTCCCAGTACTTCTCGAGAGTGAGCTTGCCGTCGGGTTCCACCGTCATCAAAGTGGCCGGAGGAAGCTTCTTGACGCCTTTCAGGAGGGTATGGGGAGGCGGCACCACCGAATGAAAGGTCATGTAGTGGTGAAGTGCGACCGGATCGATATCGGTATCGATATCCCCGCCGGCCAGCAGGGCGGGCAGGGTGGAGGCGAAATTGAACCGGTCCGGACCGGCCGAATAATAAAGCGGTTTAATGCCGAGGCGATCCCGCCCCAGAATCAGCCGGCCGGTGTCCCGGTGCCAGATTCCGAAGGCGAACATCCCGTTCAGCCGATCCACACATTGTTTGCCCCAGGCGTGATAGGCCTTGAGCAGCACTTCGGTATCACCGGTGGAAAAAAAGCGATATCCTTTTTCCTCCAGTTCCTTCCGCAGCTCTTGATAATTATAGATCGCGCCGTTGTAGACGACGGCAAGCCCCAGATCGCTGTCGATCATGGGCTGTTGAGATCTTTTGCTGAGATCGAAAATCTTGAGCCGCCGATGTCCCAGGGCGGCGTTCTCCTGAACAAACATGCCCATGGCATCGGGACCCCGGGAATGGAGGATTTTCATGGCCGCTTCGATTTTGGCCGGGGAGGCGTCGTTTCCGTTGAATCGCAGTTCGCCGCATATGCCGCACATGTTCCGCTTTTACTCCTCTCATAATAAATAGTAAAACAGAACAGGATCTTTCCAGTCGATCCGTATTCCGCATCAGGACTTCACTTAACCAGAAACCGTCTCCACCGATGTCAAATATACCGAATGAAACGGCTGGAGGCAATTCCTCAGTACGCAGGTTTTAGGATAAGAAAACAATGAAAGGGGGCAGATGTGGTGTAAATTTTTCGGAATACAAAAGAAATTGAATCCAGAAAAACATGAAACTTCATATAAACCAACTTTGAATCAAACACTTGAACCGAATATGATGATTATGATAATAGTGATTTTTAAGATATTACGCTCAACGGAATTTGTCAAGATCGGCTAAACAGTGTTGCTCCTCCCATAGACTCTAAAGGAAAAAGGCCAAACAGAGGCAATTCCCCCTTGCATCCTGCCACACGGTCGGTATATAGATGCCACTGTCCAATTTGAAATGATATTACTTGGAAGTTGCAAATATAAATTCGCATGAAAACTTAAAACCTTTTCTTTAATTTAAGAAGATGTACACTGCAAATCCAAATTTAAGATTGTTTTATAGATGATCGATTCAGGAAAGTTTACGGAGAAAGAATTCTCGTGGAACAACCGATCTGTAATCGTAGCAATATGTATTGTTGTGCTTCTTGGCCTTTTTCTGCGCCTTTACAACTATTTTGCTGTACCATTGATCAACCCCGACGGTACCCTCTATATTCAACAGGCGAAAGCACTCTATTTTGGACTACATGACCACCTATTGAGCTGTCTCCCTTATCTTTCTTCATACCCTTTTTTTATTGTAGTCGGCTATAAATTATTTGGGGATTGGTTGCTTGCGGCCCAATTGGTTTCTCTATTTTTTGGGACACTTACGTTTTTCCCCTTGTTTGGACTATTAAGGCGCTTTTTCGATGAAACAGTCAGTCTCCTTGGCTTACTTATTTTTTCCATAACTCCAGCATTCATTTCGTTAAGCCAGGATGCGATTCGAGGGCCTGTCTATTGGTTTTTTTCAATGATGGGTCTTTTTCTTTTTACTTGTTTTATTGAAAAGCCAAAAACAATTTTACCTTTTTTCAGCGCCCTGTGTTTTATTATTTGCGCCTGGACTAGAATCGAAGGAATTCTTTTTTTTTTTACCGCAGGATTTTACATCCTGATCGCAAAAGATAAAAGGCGTTGGTCACATCTATTTTCTTACCTGCTTCCTCTTTTGATCTTATCAGTTACTCTATTGTCCATCTTAGTTATGGCCAATGAAAATTATTTCACAATCCTGCAGATTGAGCGTCTAACCCGCCCCTTAGAGGTATATGAAAGATATAAGGAGTTGCGTCATAATCTCAAGATTTTGTCAGAACAATTTCTACCAGGATTTAGCCCGTATTTTTTCGATAAGGTCCGAAATCTAGTTTGGTTGATCGCACTTGGAACTCTGACCGTCCAAATTATAGAAACCCTCTATCATATTTTTTTTATTGTGCTGGCGATGGGAGTGGTCGAATACCGCCACCAAATCTTTAAGGATTCAAGGATCACTTTTTTCTCAGTCACCGCCGGTTTGGCTTTAATTGTCCTCTACATGCAAATATTGTATAATTGGGCGATGACAAGTCGGTTTGTTCCATTAGTTTTATTTCCCGCATTCATTTTTATTGGCGCCGGCTTAAAAATGATACTTCGCATTTTGAAAAATCGATTTTCTCTCAAAAGCATTTCCGCATGCGTACTAATTACCGCCTTATTTTTAACCCTTACCGTGCCGAAAATTTTGAGAGCAAATTATATTGAGGATAAAACTGTATTTAGAAAAGTCGGACAATTCATCGCTCAAAGAGAAAACGGACAAACGCCCATTTCTGTCGCTGGAGCGTTAAAGCAACTGCGAATGATTCATTTCTATTCCAATTTAGATTATCCTGGGGCCCCTTGCTTTAGTACAGGATGCTTTTTCCCTAAAGTAGACCAGAATGTATTTCAAAATATCAAAAATGCCGGATGCGATTATCTGGTTTGGGATGAAAAAAACTGGAAGATTCAAGAATCAGGCAATATTCTGCCTTCATCGGCAATAGGCTTTATAAAATTAAACACCTGGAAAACAGAAAGGTTTGGGCGCATTATTCTCTACAAAGTCAACAAATGAAAATCGCACTTGTCTGTAAACAGTTCAAGGAAAACAAAGGCGGGCTGGAGCGATACACAATCGCTCTCAGCCGGGAACTTCTGAAAAGAGGGCATCAGGTTCATGTTCTCGCTCACCGGCGGCAAGAAGAACCCGGTATTCGCTTCCATCATGTGCCCATGCTGCGGTTTTCCTCTCCCTTGAAAAACCTTTCCTTTGCTTATTTCTCCCGAAAAGTTCTGGAAGGCCACCGTTTTGATGTGGTTCAGAGCATGGAACGAGTGATGGATCAGGACATATTTCGAGCCTCCGACGGCATCAATCC
>JBKHDE010000097.1:0-16007 GCA_046541495.1 Desulfococcaceae bacterium | reverse complement strand
CCGGCCGCGGCATTGGCCACGTGGGCGGTAGCGATGGAAGTGCCGGCGTAGGCCCCGGGTTCGCCCTGGTAGCCGACGGGCATGTGGGCGAAGCCGGGGGCGGAGAGAGAGACGAAATCACCGAAGTTGGATTTGTCCCAGAGGCTGCCGTCGGGCGTTTCGGCGCCCACCCCCAGAACCGAATCATAGGCGGCCGGGTAGACCGGCTTGCCGGTGGGTTCGTTGCCGGCGGATGCGACCACCAGGAGGTTGTTGGCCTCGGCGTAGGCCATGGCATCCTCCAGAAACCGGCTTTCGGTTTCGGTGCCCCAGCTCAGGCTCATGACCCGGGCGCCGTTCTGAATGGCGAAATCGATGGACCGCATGAGGTTGAAGTTGGAAGTCATTCCGTTGTCATCAAAGGCGCGAATCGGGATCAGCGGATTGGCGGAAGCGTTCGCCGGATCGACCCCCAGGGGCGATATCAGGCCGGATGCCACCAGGGACATCTGGGTGCCGTGGCCCAACCCGTCGGTCAGCATATGGCCCGGATTCACCGCGTCGAGTGAGGCCAGAATCCGGTCTTCCAGTCCGGCGCCCGGCATCAGCCCCGAATCGAGTACGGCAATGGGAACGCCTTCATTCGAATTCAAAGGCGGCGGCTCCGGAAAATCGACCGGAACCGGGGTCAACCCCTTGTAAGGCAGGGAAATGGGATAGGCGAAATTGGGTTCGGCCCGGGCGATGCCGTTCTCTTTAGAAAGCGCCTCGGAGAGCCGGGGCACATCGGTGTTTTCGGGCAATCGAACCCGAACCACGTTCGTGCCCTCATGCCGGGCGATGATGGTGCCGCCGATTCGGTGGACCAGTTGTTCGATCTCTTCCAGGGAAGCGCCCGGACCAAACCGAAGGAGCAGCTCGTCTCGAACGAAAAAAGACCCGTCCGCCGGATTCCGGGCGATCGATAAATCGCCGTCTTCGTCGAGAGGCCGCATCCGGGAGCGTTTGCCGGGTTCGAAGATCTGGATCTCGGCCAGACGCACCCTTTCAGAGTCGGGCATCGATTCCCAAATCAGCGCATGATCCAGAGACTTGAGAAGGATTTTCAACCCGGATTCCATCTCCTTCCGGGTGAATGAGGCGGTTATCTTCGGGTTCAACTGCGGATCGATTCGAACCGTCACGCCCTGCCGGGCGATACGCTTCAGAATGTCCTGTAAAAAGGCATCCGTCGCATTCAGCGACAAGGTGTCTTCGCGAACCTCTACCTTCAAGGCTGCGACGGGTAAACTGCCCATCACCAACACCAAAACGGTCGTCAAACAGATGAGCAGGCGATTCACGAAGATTCGGTTCCTCCTGATATCGATGGTTTCAGAATCATTTCTTTCTCTCCCGAACCGACTGATAGGCGGCGCTCAGTTTGATAAAGGCCTCGTGATCTCCGCCGGTGTCGGGGTGAATTTCCTGGGCTTTGCGGCGAAACACACGGGCCAGTTCCCTGCGGGTCATTTGTTTCAGTTCGGTTTCGGTCACCCCGAAGATAGTGCTGGCTTCCTTGACCGAGACGGTTTTTTGAGGCGGAGGCGGTCGGAAATCCCTTCGGCTGTTCATCCAGTTCTGAATCATGTCGTCCAGATAAGAACTTCGTCCGTACTCATGGTCGAAAAACAGGATCGTATACCGGACCAGATACTCCTGAAGGGTGTCGCCCGTTTCCATCCCGGACCAGAAATCGGCATCGGTGTGAAGCCGACAGACATCCTGAACAAAGACCCGGTCCACCTCGTCCTGATCCAGTCCCTGGGGCATGGTCTTGGAAAAGGATTGAGAAAAATGGCGCTGAAGATCGAAAATCGTGTAGACATAGGATTTGATCTCATGGGGCTTCAGGATTCTCTCCGCGGCCAGAAAATATTGTTCGAGTTCATCCCGGGATTTGTCGCACAGGATCTTGAACAGTTTCGGGGACACCCGCCCGATTCTGCCCTGGTCCATCTGCCCGAACCGAAGAAAGTGAACCCGGCGCCGGTCGAACAGATGGAACCGGTCACCGGACAGCGGCTTTTCCTTCGGGTCGGATTTTTTTGCGGACCCTCTGCCCCGGAAGTGTTCCTGGGCATGCTGAATGTCCGGGTCCAGAAAAGGCCAGAAGATATTCTCCAGATCCTCGAAATCGGGCTTTACACCCAAATCGCGAATCCGGTCTTCCACCGCTTCATCGATATAGAAAGCGTTTCCGCCGGGATAGATGATATACCGGGTAGGGTCCGGTCCGAGGTTGAACAGCTCCCGACTCCGATAATGATCATCCTTTTGGTAGGATTCTCTGATATAATACCAGGTGGTTCCGTCGATTCTCTTTCGGGCTAAATACAATGTATTATCCTGATTTTCCTTTGGCTTGGAAGGTTGTCGGTTGTGAAATTAAGGATAACCATAAAACCCTCGCCAGTCAAAGAAAACGGGGCGCCGAAGGTCACAAGGATTTTCAGCGCTGTTGAAGGACGGGTTCAGATCACCCCGCGATAGAAGGCCAACCGGCGGGCATGAGGTTTGAATATCGCTTCGAGGCGATCCTTTTCCCGGTCGCCCAGGGGCTCTGAATCCCTGCCGGTACCGGCCAGGGTTTGAACCTCCGCCGGGGAGGAGCATCCCACGATGGCCACTGTAATGTCATGGGACAGGGCATACCGGATCAGCAGCTCGGCGGTGACGCCGTGCTGATCCATCACATAGTGGGAGGCGCCCAAAATCTTCATGGCGATGACCGCCATCCCTTTTTGACGGGCCGCAGGAAGCGTATCGGTCAAAAACCCCCCGATTACCCCTTCCACCGGATTCACCGGCAGCATCACCGAATCCACCGGCCATTCTTTTATCGCTCGGGTGAGGATGCGGGGGTCATGATGACCGGTCACCCCGATATGCTTGACCCGCCCCGATTCCTTGGCCTCCAGAAAGGCCGACAGAGCGCCGCCGGGGCCGCCGACGGCCTTCAGGTCGGCATCGGTCCGCAGATCGTGAATCTGCCAGAGATCGAGGCGGTCGGTTTTCAGCCGTTGCAGGCTCCCCTCCAGGTCCTTGAGGGCGCCGTCCTTGTCCCGACTGGCCGATTTGCTGGCTTGAAAAACGCCGTCCCGCATTTCGGGCCGTTCGCCCCAGATGGACCCGTAGTAGAGTTCACTGTCCGCATAAACCCGGGCCGAATCGCAATAGGCGATCCCCCGGGCCAGGGCCTCTTGTATCACCTCGACGGCTGCCTCCTCCCGCCGTTGGGTTCTCAGCACACCTTCTCCGCCGAGTCCGACCCGGGTGACTTCCGGACCGGTGTTGCCGAATGGTCGTTTGGGTATATCTTTTTGGGTCATTGGATTCCCTTTCTTCTTATCGGTTCAAGTCGATTCACCTTGAACGGTGATACCCGATCCACATATCAGACACTGTTGGAATCATACTGTAAATCGGCTGCCCGTTTCAAGGCATCATACACCGCTCGGGTCTGCTCCCGAGTCTCCTGTCGGGTTCCGCCGTTGTCGATAACGAAGTCGGCCAGATGACGCTTCTTTTCGATATCCATCTGGGAGGAAATACGGGCCCGGGCATCGGCTTCGGAAACGCCGTCCCGGTTCATCAGCCGCTGAAGCTGAATCGGTTTCGGAACATAAACCAGAATAACCTTCGCCACGCGGGTGTGCATTCCGGATTCGATAAGAAGCGGCACGTCCTGAATCACCACCGCATCGGGATGTCGCCGATGAATTCGACGCACCTGATTGTCCATTTCCTCAAACACATGGGGATGCACGATCCGATTGAGAACCGCCCTTTGATGGGAATCATGAAAAACAATCCGTCCCAGTTTTTCACGATCGATTTCACCCCCCGGCAGCAAGACCTCCCGCCCATAATGATCCTTGATTTTTCGCCATGCCGGCAGGCCTTTACCGACCACTTTCCGGGCGATTCGGTCCGCATCGATCACCACGGCCCCAAGTTCCTGAAAAAAGGTCGATACAGTCGATTTTCCGCTGGCGATGCCGCCGGTGAGTCCCGCGATGATCAATATTGCGCTCCCGTGTTCGATTCTCTGATTCTCGTGAATTTTTCCTTTTTATTGAACGGCAAACCCATCAAAAGAAAGTTACATGCTTTTCCGCGTTGACAATCCGAACCCTGATCCGCTATGGTTTAAGTGCTATTTGAGAAAGAAACAGGAAGATTACTCATTGCTACAAGAAAATTTCTTTTAACCTTCTGTTTGAGGACAACAGCATGAGTAGATTTGGCAAACCCGTAAACCGGTTCAGTGAAAAAGAGATCCGCTTTTTTCAGAAGATGAATCCCTCTTCCCCCCGCCATACCCATTCCATGTTGGATTGGATGAACCACGCCAATAAAAAACAAGGATATGCCGAAAACAATCGGATCGTCAACATTGCGCTCTTCGTCTGCCTGGCCAGTATCCTGATCGTCATCTACGGTGTCATTTGAGGATCGCCCGCTGCCATACCTTCGCCGACTGTATCCCGCCTTCCAAGCCTTGAGAATACCGATTGCGCCGGATGTTTTCCTTTTCCCGCCCTCCATCGAACGGGGTCGGTGAATTCCCGACCCCCGCCTTTTTAATTTCCGGCTTCTCAAGCTTGTTCTCACGCCACCGATAGCAGCGGGGCAATGCGATTGATCTCCAACCGGGGCGCCACCGATCCCCGAACAAATCTCGCCCTCGAGGATTATTGTCTTCGGCGTCTCGATATGGGATGCCCCTATGTATTGCTGTATGTTAATAAACCGTCCGTCATTATCGGCCGAAATCAGAACCCGATTCAGGAAGTCAACCGCGCTTACCTCAGAAAAAAAAAACTGCCGGTCGTCCGCAGAGTATCCGGCGGGGGCGCGGTGTATCATGACCCAGGAAATCTCAATTTCAGTTTCCTGACCCGGTATGATCGGAATTACTTCCACAATTTCAGGCATTTCACACAACCGATCATTTCCGCATTGACCCGTATCGGGGTTCCGGCGGAAATGAACGACAAGAATGATATCGTGGTCGGCGGGCGCAAGGTGTCCGGGAATGCCCAATATTCAACCGGCAAAGCCATGCTGAGCCACGGCACGCTTTTGTTTGATTCCGACCTGACGGCCCTGGAACAGGCCCTGAATGCGACCGGTATCGACATCCGGTCCAAGGCCCTCGCATCGGTTCGAAGCCGGGTGACCAATATATCGGATTATCTTCCCGTCTCCATGGGCATGGCGACATTTCGGTCTCTGCTCCTGGAATCTGTCTTCACACATTACGGCGGGATGAAAGAGCACCCCCTTTCCGATGAGGATTGGATGCAGATCAAAGATCTGGCCGTGGAGAAATACGGCTCCTGGGAATGGACCTATGGACGATCCCCTAAATTCGAAATCCAACGCACCGGCCGATTCGAATTTGGAACCGTTCAGGCGCGGATCACGGTGGAAAAAGGGGTTATTCGGGCATGCGATCTATCCACAGATTGTCTAAAGACGGCGGAAACCTGCTCCCTGGAAACCGGTTTGATCGGTACACGCTTCGGAGCGGAAGCAATCCGAAAGGTCTTGGCGAATCAGGATCTGAAAGCGGCGGTCGGCCCGGTCAGCCCGAAAGCATTTGCCGATTTTCTGGCGCCGTTTCCGTAAGCTGCGGTCGATTCACCTGCCTCAGGCCATGCCGCCGTTGGCCCGAATCACCTGGCCGTTGATCCAGCGCCCCTGCTCACTCACCAGAAAAGCGATCACATCGGCGATATCCGACGGCTGTCCCAGACGCTTCAGGGGGCACATCTCCGCCATTCGCTGTTTGGTCTCTTCGCTCTTTCCCTGATTAAACAGATCGGTCACCACCGGCCCCGGCGCCACCGCATTGACGGTGATGGAACGTCCTTCCAGTTCTTTGGACAAAATACGGGTGAACAGTTCCACCGCCGCCTTGCTGCCACCGTAAACAGAGTACCCGGCCAAGGCCATGGGCACAATGGTAGAGGAGAGATTGATGATTCGGCCGCCGTCGGCCAATCGGCGGGCCGCCTCCCTCAGCGCCATGAAAGTTCCCCGGGTATTGACCGCAAAAAGACGGTCGAATTGCTCGTCGGTGATGTCGGCCACGGGAATGGTTCTTTCCAGGCTGATGCCCGCATTGTTGATCAGAATGTCCACCCGGCCGAACCGCTCTTCAGCGGTGTCGAACAGGCCCGCTACCTCCTCGGTCATACTGACGTCCCCGTGCACCGCCTCGGCTTTTCCGCCGGCCGAAGCAATCGCATCCACGACGGCTTCAGCTTCTTGCGCGTTTTTCCGGAAGTTGACCACCACCGAGGCGCCCATGGCGCCCAAGCGCTCCGCAACGGCCCTTCCGATCCCTCGGGAAGCGCCGGTGACGACCGCTGTTTTTCCTTTTAATTCCGCCATCGAAAAGTCTATCCCTCACCTTTCATACATGCTGAACACGATATCCGGATCAAACGAAACAATGCTTGATACAAAAACTCAGTCGATTTCGAGGACGATTTTCCCCTTCATGTGACCTTCTTCGATCAACCGGTGGGCTTTGGCCACCTCCTCCAGCGGAAAGGTCTCATTCACCTGTATTCGAACCGCTTCGGCCTCGATCCGCCGGGTCGCCTCATCCAGAATGCGCCGCTGGGCCGTTCGGCCTTCGTGCATGCCAAGGTGCATGGGCGTCAGCATCAGTTCATATCCGATGGACAGGTTGCGCATCTTGGCCGTCTTGACGGCGTCGGCGTCGCAGACCTCCTCCAACAGGGTCACCACCTTTCCGTAGATTCGGGCCGCGCCGAAGGAATGGCAGAAGGTGCCGTCGCCCACCGTGTCGAAGACGACATCCACCCCCTGACCGTCGGTCCAGGCGAGGGCCGCCTCCACAAAGTCGGTTTCCCGGTAGTTGATGGTGTAATCGGCGCCCAACGACCGGGCGAATTCCGCCTTTTCGGGAGTGCTGACGGTGGTGGCGATGCGGGCGCCCAATCCCTTGGCGATCTGAATGGCGGTATGGCCGACCCCGCCGGCCCCGGCATGGATCAGCACCGCTTGGCCTTTTTGCAGACCGGCGCGATCCACCAGGGCTTCATAGGCGGTGATCCAGACCAGGGGCACGCCGGCCGCCTCGGTCATGGACAGATTTTGAGGTTTTCTGGCGGCATAATCCTGATGGATCACCGTGAACTCGGCATAATTGCCCTGTTCCGGACCGCCGATGCCGCCGTTGAAAAAATAGACCTCGTCGCCCGGTTTGAAGCGGGTCACCCGATCCCCGACCGCCTCCACTTCACCGGCCCCGTCGCATCCCAAAATAGAGGGCAGTTTATCCGGAAAAAAGGTGCCTGCGTTACGCATCTTGAAATCCACCGGGTTGATTCCGGCGGCCCGAAGCCGCACCCGAATAAACTCGGGGTCGGGCAATTCCGGTTTGGGGACATCCGCCACTTCCAACATGTCACTGCCGCCGGCGCTCTTCAGCAAAACCGCTTTCATAAGGGGTGCCTCCTTCTGTTTTGCAGGTTCAAATCAAAGGGTTGGTATCTGCAACCTAATTTTAAGGTAATGCGCGGGTTCGGTAGCGTCAAATGGTCGGATTCCCCATGGAATAGGAATGTTTCTCCTGTAGCCGGGAATTCGTCTAACCGGCGATTTTTTTCATCAACCAGGCCAGGTTGGCGCCCAGGTTCTTCATCGTCTCCATACCTTCTTCATCGGAGGCAACCTCGCCGCGTTCCAGGCCGAAGCCCATGTTCCAGTAACTGGAGCCGACGATGATCATCTGCCCGATGGTGAAAAAATGGTTCATGGTGTCGAAGGCGTGAATGGCGCCGGCCCGACGCACCGCCACCACGGCGGCCCCCGGTGTTCGTTTAAACATGTGGTCATTGGCGATGGCCACCATTCCGGCCCGGTCGATCAGGGCCTTCATCTCGGTGCTGACATCGGCGAAATAGGTGGGGGAGCCCAGGATGATGCCGTCCGCCTCGTCCATCTTTTCGATGCAGAGGTTCATGTCGTCATCGGTGACCGCACACCGGCGATCCTTGTTTTTATGGCATTTCATGCAGGCGATGCATCCCTTCAAGGTCATGCCCGACAGCCGAACCAGTTCGGTTTCGATGCCCGCTGTTTCCAGTTCCTCGAACACCCGCTGGATCATCGCTTCGGTGTTTCCTTTTTTACGGGCGCTTCCGTTGAATCCCACGACTTTCATGGTGGTTCCTCCTCTCCGTGTTCAGTGTTTGAGCCAGTCCAATATGGATTGGGCGGCCGTTTTCCAGTTATCCTCGATCATCATGGCATGACCCATATCCGGCAGGATTTTGAGTTCCGCGGAAAATGCCTCGGCGGTCTGTTGAACAAAATCCGGCGGAATGATGATATCCGCTTCCGCTCCCATCACCAGCATGGGACCGTTGAATCCGAATCGGGCAGCCGGGCAAAACAGCATCAGGTCCATCAAGGCCCGGGGCGGTTCGCTTTGAAACAATGAAAAAAATCGCTTCACCTGATCCATGGGCGTGGTTTCAGAGAAAAACAGAGCGCGAACATCCTCCGCACTCAGCCAGTGCTCCCACATCCACCGGGGAGACGCATTCAGAAGGCTGAGCTTGTGAAACAAGGTCGGATGGTTTTGTGCCAGCCGCAGGACCGGTTCACCCATGCCCTTCGGCGGCACCGAGGCCATCAGGACCGCCCCGCTGACCGGAATCTCCGGTTTCTCCAAAACCCTCTGGACCACCAACCCGCCCAAGGAATGGCCCACCAGCACCGGGGGTTCGCCGATCTGCCGAACCGCCCAATCGATATCATCCCGGTACTCGGACACACCGGGAGACCAGATGACCGGATCATACCGGCTCTTGCCGTGTCCCCTCAGGCTCAGGGCGTAAGCGTCGAAGCCCGCGTCCACAAAAAAATCCAGAAAATGAACATCCCAAATTCTTGCGTCGGCATAGGCCCCGTGAATGAACAAAATCGGGGGGCGACCCTTCCCATGCCGGCAACGTCTGCGTATCAGTTCCATTCTTTTTATCGGTCCTTCCACATCCTTCGGTTTATTCGAATGTCTCTCCAGTTGATCTTCCGATCTGCATGAGGGTCCCTTACCGGATACCACAAGATCCCAAAAAAGAGAAACAAGTTATTCCCCGGCACGTCGGGATAGGGGCTTCGGGAGATGGCGCTGATGGGGTGTTTGCATTTTACGGTTAAATCATTTAACTTGATATCAGCTTGGAGAATGATGAAAAAATCAAACAAATCAGATCATACCGAGAGGGAAAGGACGATATATGACCGATCGAGCGACGAAACTTCTGGAATGTCGGTACCCGGTGATTCAAGGGGCCATGGGGGTGATCTCCAATCCGGAACTGGTGGCGGCCGTCTCCGAAGCCGGCGGATTCGGGGTGCTGGCCACGGCGTTTCAGGAAGACCCGGCGGCGGTGCGGGAACAGGTGCGCGCCGCCAAAAATCTGACCGACAAACCGTTCGGGGCCAACCTCATGCTCATGAACGCGATGAATCCGCAATTCGCCGATGTACTGGCGGAAGAGGGCGTCCGGATCGTTACGCTTTCCGGCGGGTCGCCCAAAGCGATACTTCCCTACCTGCATGACCGCGGCATCAAGGCCCTGTGTGTGGTGCCCACCGTCGAGATCGCCAAAAAGGCGGAAGACCTGGGCATCGACGGAATCATCGCCGAGGGAATGGAATCGGGCGGGATTCAAGGTTATAAAAGTGCCTCGACGTTCGTACTGGTGCCGGCGGTGGCGGATGCGGTAAAGGTGCCGGTGATCGCCGCCGGGGGCATCGCGGACCGCCGGGGTTATCGGGCCGCCCTGGCTCTGGGAGCCGACGGGGTGCAGGTGGGCACCCGGTTCATCGCCACCCGGGAGTGCGTGGCCCACATCCGGTACAAGGAGGCGGTTATCGGCTGTGCGGAAACCGGCACCGGACTGGTCAATCTCGGCCGGTTTCTGGTACGGGCTCTGAATACCCCCATGGTGAAAAAGATCAACTGCGGCGAATTCGGCGTGAATGATGCTTTCTGCCGGGCGGCCTTTGAAGAATCCTGGATCCGCGGCAACCTGGATGCCGGACTGCTGCCCGTCGGCCAGTCCGCCGGGCTGGTTCGGGATGTCCCCTCCGTACGGGAAGTGATTCAGGAAATGGTCGCCGAATAAGGGTGGATGATCCGCAATTCAGGATGCTCCTGGATCATTTCGAACGGCCCTGGAAAGGCTATCGTAAGGTCCGCAAAGGGGTCAAAAAGCGAATCTCCCGGCACATGCAGGAGATCGGTACACGCAATATGGCGGCATACCTCGACCGGGTGGAAGCGGACCCCTCGGTTCAGGAGGAATGCCTGCGGCGGATGACCGTCTCCATCAGCCGCTTCTTTCGGGAAAAGCAGCTCTGGAAGGTCCTTCGCGACGGGGTCCTTCCCGAACTGGCCGGCCGGGGGATCGAGACGCTTCGGGTCTGGTCCGCAGGCTGTGCCGGGGGTGAAGAGCCCTACAGCTTTCGCATTATCTGGGGAGAGGTTAAAAAAAACCTCGACCGGGTTCCGGCCCTCGACCTTCTGGCCACCGACACCAACCCTGAAAACCTCGACCGGGCTCGAAAAGGGGTGTATACGCGGGGAAGCCTGAAGGAGGCCAGCCCCTCCACGATAGCGGCCTGGTTCGACGAAAAAAAAACTGGAAAATCCTACCGGATCAAACCGGAACTAAAGGAAGGCATCACCTGGAAAATCCACAACCTGTTGGATGATCCCCCGGACCGGCGATTTCACATCCTCTTTTTGCGAAACAACCTCCTCACCTATTATGAAGGAAGCGCAAAAGCCGAGGCCTTTCACCGAATCACAAGCCGATTGGTCGATTCCGGATACCTCATTATCGGGTCTCATGAAAAGCCGCCTTCCGCAACGGACGGCTTCACTCGACTGACCGCCTCCCCTCACATCTACCGAAAACGGACCGGCTGATCCCATGCTTCGACAATTTCTGACCATCTTCGTGGATGTCGTCACCCCCGTGTTCGGTCTGGTCCTGATCAGCTACCTGGCCGGACCCCGGCTGGAGCTGAAGGTGCGCACCCTGTCCCGAACCGCCTATTTTCTGTTCCTCCCGGCATTCGTCTTCGACATCATCAGCAAGGCCGACATCGAGGCGGTTCTGGCGGTGCGAATGATCGCCTATATCTCTCTGGTCCACATCATCCTCGCCGCTGCGGCCCTGGGGATCGGGAAGATCCTGCGGCGGCCCCGGGAGGTGATCGGCGCCTACATCCTGATCGCCGTCTTCGCCAATACCGGCAATTTCGGCCTCTCCCTGATCGATTTCCGATTGGGCCACGAGGGCCTGGCCCCGGCCACCGTCTATTTTCTCGGCCTCAACGTGGTCAATTTCACCATCGGCGTCGGGGCGGCCAGCTGGGCTCGGGGCCGCGGGGGCTGGCAGTCTGTACTCTCGGTGTTCAAAACCCCCGCCCTCATCGCCGTTCTGCCGGCGCTCCTGGTCAACCTTGCGGAGGCGCCGGTGCCGCTGTTTCTGAACCGAATGATCGGGCTCTTGTCTCAAGCCATGATCCCCACCATGCTGGTCACCCTCGGGGTCCAACTCGCCGATGCGGGCCGCCCCCAAATCAATCGGGATATCTGCACCGCCAGCGCCGTCCGCCTCATCGGCGGACCGGTCCTCGCCATGCTCCTGATCCTTCCCTTCGGCCTCACCGGCCTCGAACGGGCCACCGGGATTCTCCAGTCCAGCATGCCCGCCGCAATCCTCACCGCCGTCATCGCCATCGAATACGACATGGTTCCGGAAATGGTGACGCATACGGTGCTTTTTTCTACGGTGGTGAGTTTTTTTACGTTGACGGTGATTATGTCGCTTTTGTGACACATGATCAGACCATGAATCGAGACAGGCATAGATAACCGCCGCAGTGAGGGATGGGTAGCGGTGCGCCGAACCTATTTTACATGCGACCCTCTGCGTCTGTTACCAGTGCATGGTTGAACCACTGATAACTACAAGGATTCGGGATAAGAAAGGATTCTGAACCGCAGACACCCCTGATGCCCCTGATACCGCAAACTCCCCTGCCTTTACCACCTTGTGTGCAGGGGGCAGGCACGGGGGCCTGCCCCTGCAGCATTATTATACCGCCCATCTGCGCCATCAGAATTATCCTGATCATCTGCGGTCCAAAATCCCTGCTTATCCCGAATCCTTGTAGTTCATCCCCTCTTGATCCCAACGCTTAAAGGATTCGCCGAAGTGGATGCTATATGGCATCGAGGTCTTTCTTCACTTGCCCTATGGCCGAAGGTGATCATCGCCACGGTTTGTGCATCGGCCCTCGTGATCGGTCCGCACATGGCGGCCTGCGGCCCCCATTCGAGTCGTTGGAATCGCATCCATGCGCCGGCACTGTTTGTTCAATCTTTCTTATTGACAAACAGCGGTTTGTTTTTTAATGTGCGTCCTTCGTAATTTTGGATTTGTCCAGACAACTCCTCAATCCCGGCCGAGGGGTTGGATTGCGGGGTAGACGAAGAAACATCGGAGGATCGGCATGTCTCAGTCGGAAAATTCCATCGACTTGACTCGAAAAAACCGGAGCGGGACAGAGGAACGACCAGGCCTCAAGCCCCTGCTCTTTCTCCTGTTTCTCGCCGCATCCGTGACGGTCTGGCTGACCCTGACATCCGGCCGGGGACTGATCTCCGTGCCGGGTCTGCTGACCGTCACAGCCGGAACCATTGCGGGCGGATGGGTATACCACCGGAATACGCCGCCGTTCCGCCCCTTTGCCCTGATCTGTCTGGCCTTTTTCTTTCTCCAGCAGTCGGTGATCAGCGGCACGGATGTGGCGCGACGCGCCTTTTCCCCCGGGCCCGACATCAACCCCGGGCTTATCGTCTACGAGAGCCGGCTGGAGCGGGAGGGCGCCCGGGTCCTGTTCGCCAACATGATGAGCCTGCTGCCGGGCACCCTCTGCTGCCGCCTCGACGGGCGCCTGCTGACGGTACACGCTCTGTGTCGAAATCAGCCGGTGCAAGCCTCGCTGGAGCGGCTGGAAACAAAAATCCACAACGCGTTATACTGATCCGACGATCCCGAAGGAGACGCCGAACCATGTATTTCATCGCGCTTTTAATTCTGATCACCCTGCTGGCCAGCCTCGGCCGAATGGTTCTCGGGCCGACCCGCGCCGACAAGCTCATGGTCACCCAACTGTTCAGCACCTGTGGCTCGGCCGTTCTTCTAGTGCTCTCCCGGGCAATGGAGATGGACGCCCTGGTCGATGTGGCGATTCTTCTCGTCCTGCTCGGCGCCGTCGCCATGGTGGCCTTCACCCTTGCCGACCGGCAGGACCGCCGCTGAAAGGCCCCGCATGCCTCCCTGGATCGTTCTTATCAAATACCTGCTCCTGATCATCGCCCTGTTTTTTTTCACGGCCGGGACCCTCGGCGTGCTGCGGTTTCCCGACCTCTATTCCCGCCTCCATGCGCTGACCAAATGCGACAACCTGGGCCTCGGGTTCGTCGTGGCCGCCGTCGCCATAGACGCCGCCGACGGCTGGCTGGCCGTCAAACTCATTCTGCTCTGGTTTCTCGCACTGGCCTCCAGCGCGACGGCCTGTTACCTGGTCGCCCGTTCCGGCCTTCGCGCCGGCCGGGAACCGTGGGAGAAAAAAGCATGAATGATCCCATACTCATCGATTATCTCCTGGCGGCGGGGCTTGTTCTTCTGGCCGGTTTCTCCCTTCGCGTGGGGGACCTCTTCACCGGGGTGGTCACTTTCATCATTTTCGGGCTGATCATGTCGGTGGCATGGGTCCGCCTGCAGGCCCCGGACCTGGCGCTGGCCGAAGCCGCCATCGGCTCCGGCATAACCGGGGCCCTGTTTCTCGGCGCCATCCGGCGGCTTGAAGAGAGCACCCCGGGATCCACGACCCGCCCCGAGTACTATTCTCCTGTACAGCGCGAGCTTTACGTGGTGGGGGTGGCGGGAATGGCTCTGGCCCTCTATCTTCTGGAGTCGGCCCTGGTGCCTCCTCTGCTCGAAGGCCCGGCCGGTCTTGCCGAGCCGGTATCGGAAGCGGTCGATACCGCGGGAGCCCGGAACCCGGTCACGGCGATCATTCTCAACATGAGGGGCTACGATACCATGCTCGAGCTGGTGGTGCTGCTTCTGGCCTGGTCGGGGGTCTGCGTTCTCCAGGGAGATCTGGGCCGAACCAACATCCTGCCGGCCACCGGAGAACTGGCGGTGCTCGGCGCCTTTGTCCGCTTTCTCAGGCATCCGGGGATTCTGATGGCCGGCTATCTGGTCTGGGTGGGAGGCGACGAGCCCGGGGGCGCCTTTCAGGCCGGCGCCATGCTCGGCGGAGTAGGCGCCCTCGGGTTGATGGCCGGCGGCCCCACCCGGCCGTTGTACCGCGGCCCGGGCGTTCGCCCGGTCCTGATCGCAGGCGTGGCCGCCTTCCTGCTGGCGGGGCTCTCGAGCATCGTCACAGGCGGAATGTTCCTGGAATACCGGGGGGAACATGCCAAGGCACTGCTGCTGGTCATCGAAATATTCTCCACCCTTTCCATCGGTCTGGTGCTGACCCTGCTGTTTGCCGCGTGCACGTTTGCGCCCGATCCGGGCAGGGGCGCCCCTGCCCCGGGGGGGCATCCATGACCACCGCCGGACTCTATCTTGCGACCGGACTGGCCGTCTTCGTTCTGGGTGCGGTGGGGCTCTTCTGGCATTCCAATCTGATCCGCCGGGCCCTGGCCCTCAATTTCATGGCTACCGGCGTGTTCCTCTTTCTGGTGGCCCTCGGCCGCCGCTCGACGATCCCCTTCGCTGATCCGGTTCCCCATGCGCTGGTTCTGACCGGCATCGTGGTCGCGGTCAGCACCACAGCCCTTCTGCTGGTGCTCATCTGCCGATTCCACGAAACCGCCGAGAAAGAGAGCACCGATGCGACCGAAGACGAAAAGGGCCGAACCGAAACCGCCGGAGACCGGGAATGATTCTTTCAGGCGAACAATTCATCGTGATCCTTCTGATTCTGCCCCTGGCCGCGGCCATTCTCGATCTGCTCCTGCCGAAACGGGCGGCAACGGCCATCCTGTTCCTGACGGCGCTCGTTCTTCCTCCGGCCGCGGCCGGTCTGGGAGCGGCCGTTTTGAAAACCGGGGCCATCTCGTACCGGCTCGGCGGCTGGGAAACGCCACTGGGCATTCGGCTCCACGCCGACGGGCTTTCCACCCTGATGCTTCTGCTGACCTCGGTGATCGGCTCGGCCATCAGCATCTATGCGGTCTCCTATTTCGCGGAAGGCTCCAACCCGGCGGAGCGGCGGCGCATCGACATGTTCCAGCCGGTCTGGCTGATCGGCTGGACCGGCCTCAACGGCCTGTTTCTCAGCGGCGACATCTTCAATCTCTATGTCTGCCTCGAGATCCTGACCCTGACCTCCATCTGCCTGATCGCCGTCGCCGGAACCCACGCCTCGATCCGCGCCGCCCTGCGCTATCTGCCGATTGCCATCGCCGGCTCACTCTTCTACCTGCTGGGGGTCGCGGTGCTTTACGGGGCCTCGGGGACCCTGGATCTGGAGCTGTTGGCCGGCCGGATCACCCACGAAACACACTTTCTGATAGCCTTCGCCCTGATGGTCACCGGCCTTCTGATCAAAGCGGCGCTGTTTCCGGCTCACTACTGGCTGCCGCCGGCCCATGCCAACGCCCCGGCTCCGGTCAGCGCCCTGCTTTCAGGCCTGGTGGTGACCGCCGCCTTCTACATCCTGCTGCGCATCGCCTCGGGGCTTTTCGCCCCTGTGGAAACACCCGGGTGGGCCGGCCTTCTCGGCATCCTCGGCGCCATCTCGGTCCTATGGGGCGGGCTTCAGGCCCTGCGGCAGGAACGGCTGAAAATGGTGGTGGCCTATTCAACGGTGAGCCAGGTCGGGTACGGTTTTCT
>JBKHDE010000096.1:0-16197 GCA_046541495.1 Desulfococcaceae bacterium | reverse complement strand
AATTCGCGGTTTTTCAGTCCGGCTACTGCCGGCTACGCCCTTTCCTTTTGAAATTTTACTTTTAGCATTTGCCACTGGATTTCCGACCCGAGCATTCAAAACCCCGCCCCTCCTCCTTTAATTTTCCGACTACAAGACTTGCCAACAGAAATAAAACCCAGTATATCATCGGCAGACAGCATTATCATTATTTAATATCCTTGTCTCGCTTTCCACCCTTGTTTTTGAAATGAGGCCGAAGATGACCAAAAACGCGGTTATCATCAATCCGAATATCAAAACCGGATCAAATCCGAACCAAAACTTGATCACCATCGACCCGATTACCCGAATCGAGGGACACCTGGCGATTCGGGTCGAAGTGGAATACGGCCGGGTCACCAAGGCATTCAGCGCCGGCGAAATGTTTCGGGGGTTCGAAGTTCTGCTCAAGGGGCGGCACCCTTTGGATGCACAGCAGATCACTCAGCGGATATGCGGGGTGTGTCCCGTGTCCCATGGAATGGCATCGGTTCTGGCCCAGGACCATGCCTATGGGGTTTCACCGCCGGAAAACGGTCTACTCGGCCGCAATCTCATTCAGGCCGCCAACTTCATTCAGTCTCACATCATCCATTTTTATCAGCTTTCCGCCCTCGATTTTATCGATATCGCAGCGGTCGTCGATTACCGGGGTAATGATCCCGACCTGAACGAACTGAAAGCATGGGTGAACACCCAACGGGCGTCGAACGTCCTTTACCCTGCAGCACCCTTTCTTCCCCGGTACGCGGGCGATTACGCCCGAAGCGCCGACCTGAACATCACGGTGCTCAAACACTACCTGGAGGCACTGGACATGCGCGCCCTGGCCCATCGAATGGGCGCCGTCTTCGCAGGAAAACTGCCTCATGCGCCCGGTCTGGTGCCGGGCGGCATCACGGAAACGGTGACTGCCGAAAAAATCGCCGCGTTCGAGTCGATGCTGACCAAACTGCGGAACTTCATCGACGGATGCTACCTGCCGGATGTGCTGGAAACGGCCCGGGCCTTTCCCGCCTACCTGAAGCAAGGGAAGGGATGCGCCAATTTTCTGGCCTACGGCGCATTTCCCGATGCCGCCTCAGTCGATGCCCCGCTCCTACTTCCGTCGGGGGTTCTCGTGGATGGAAACCTCGCGGCTACGGACCCGGAACGGATCACCGAAGATACCGGGCACTCTTTCTACGCCGCCGCTTCCGGCTTGCCGCCGGCGGCCGGGCAAACCATTCCGGTCCACGACAAACAAGCGGCCTATTCCTGGGTGAAGGCGCCGCGCTACGACGGAACGGTCATGGAGGTCGGCCCCTTGGCCCGCGTGATGATCGCGTATTACAAAACCGAAGACAGCCCGCTGAAACGGCTGACGGAACAAACGATGCGCGACCTTCGCATCGGTGCGGACGCCCTGGTGTCGGTGATGGGACGACATATCGCACGTACCCTGGAGTGTAAAGTGATCGCGGATCAATGCACCGACTGGGTGGCACGACTGGTCCCTGGAAAGCCGGCTTTTGCGGATTTCGAGGTGCCGGAGATCGGCCGCGGCATCGGACTCACCGAAGCCCCGCGGGGCGCCTTGGGCCATTGGTTGGCGATCCGCAACGGTAAAATCGACCACTACCAGTGCGTGGTGCCCACCACCTGGAACTGCTCGCCGCGAGACGACCAGGGCGTTCCGGGACCGGTGGAACAGGCCCTGGTGGGAATCCCGGTCGCCGATGCCGACAACCCGATCGAGGCGGTTCGGGTGGTGCGGTCTTTTGATCCGTGCCTGGCCTGCGCCGTTCATTGACGGATAAAGGCCGTTTCAGACATTCGAGAATAGGGGGGAAGAACTCATGACGAATATGACCCGCAGAGGGTTTTTAGAACTGAGCATCAAGCTGGCGGCGATGATGGGGCTCGGATCATCGGCCGTTCCCCGAATCGCGGAAGCGCTGGACGGGTTCGCGTCCGGCACCCTTCCCGCGTTGTGGTTGCAGGGGTTGAGCTGTTCGGGATGTTCGGTGTCCCTGATGAACTCCGATAATCCGGGTCCGCTGCGGATTCTGACCCGGTATATTTCCCTCAATTTTCATTCGACCCTTTCCACCGCCACCGGCGCACACGGCATCGAGATCATCAACCGGCGCATCGAGGAGGGAAAATATTGCCTGATCGTGGAGGGGAGCGTGCCCAAGAGAATGCCCGGGGCCTGCAAGATCGGAGGTGAACCTTTTACGGACCAGCTTCTGAGGGCCGCGGCCAGTGCCGAATCGGTGATCGCCGCCGGCACCTGCGCCGCATCCGGGGGAATTCCCGGGGCCGAAAACAACCCCACCGGCGCGGTGAGCGTTTCCGCTTTTTTAAAGGAAAAGGGGGTTTCGACGCCGGTGATTCGAATCCCCGGATGTCCGGTCCATCCGGACTGGCTCATCGGGGTGCTGGTGCATGCCCTCAAGTTCGGAGTGCCGCCCCTGGACGACCAGTCCCGGCCCGAAATGTTTTTCTCGCGGCTGATGCACGATCAATGCCCGCGATTCGCAGATTATGAACGGGAGCGGTTCGCCCGGACCTTTTCCGAGGAGGGCTGCTACTTCAAACTGGGCTGTCTGGGCCCCCTCACCCATGCCGATTGCAGCATCCGGCTCTGGAACAACGGCACCAATTTCTGCATCAATGCCGGTTCGCCCTGCATCGGGTGCGCCGCCGAAGATTTTCCCCAGGCCGCCTCTTTTCCCATGTTCACCAAAAAGCCCGAGAGGGAATTCAATAAAAAAGGATAGGGCATGAAACTGCACGTCAAACTGAATCTGGCCCTCCTGAGCGGCCTGATTCTGGTGGTGCTCATCGCTCAGTACATCCAGTATACCAGAGCCGTCGACCTCATTTCGAATCTGTCCCGCTCGACCCTGGCCACCCTCAAAACGAGAGAAGAAGGATTCGCCAGGAATATATTCGACGCCGTCGACCGGGCCGTGGCCGGTTCCCTGGAACGAGGAGAAATGGAAAAGTTCACCCGGCTCATCGAAGCGCAAAAGACGGTGGAAGGGCTGATCGAGTTTTCCCTCTACGACATGAACGGGAGCGTTTCCCATTCATCCGACCCCCGGCATCTCAACAGCCTGCTGCCCGAGGATATACGGTCGAATCTGCTCAGCTCCACCGCCACCTTCCAGCGTCATGCCGACAATGCCATCGAAATCTACCGGCCCCAGGTGATTACCGGCGAATGCGTCCGATGCCATACCGACTGGAAGGTGGGAAAAATCGGGGGCCTGACCAGCGTCAAACTGTCCACCGACGCCCTCGCACAGGCCCAGAGACAAACGGCCGAGACCCTCTCCAGGGCGAAGCGGACGTTTTTCACCAACAGCCTGATCACCATCGGGTCGATTGTGGTGTTTTTCATCATCACCATGTATCTGTCCGTTTCCAGATTCGTCAAGCGACCCCTGGACCGCATCACCATGGGTTTCAAAGACCTGTCCGAAGGCGAAGGGGACCTGACCCGGCGCATCGAGACCGTCTCCCGGGATGAATTGGGTGCTTTGGCGATGTTTTTCAATATTTTCCTTGAAAAGCTCAGAAGCGAAATGATCAAGGTCAAGGAATCCTCCGAAATTCTTACGGAGTCGGCCCACGACCTGTCGGTCTCGTCCAGAGAGGTGGCGTCCACCTCCAACCATCAGGCCGGCGCCGTCAAAGAGGTGGTGTCCACCATGGAAGATTCCGACAGACTCTCCAAAAGCGTCGCCGGACGGATCGGCAAAGTGGTCGACATCGCCGAACAAACCCGAAAGGACGTCGAAAACGGGTTTTCCATTACCAAGGGCAATATGGAAAAGATGGATGAAATCCGAACCGCCAACAGCGACGTCATCGAGGGGATTCGATCGTTGGGAAGCCAGATCGAAAACATCTGGGAGATCGTGGAGTTCATCAAGTCGGTGGCGGATCAGACCAAAATCATCGCCTTTAACGCCGAACTGGAGGCGTCCGCCGCAGGAGAGGCGGGAAAAAACTTCGAAATCGTGGCCAATGAAATCCGGCGACTGGCCAACAACACCATGGCCTCCACCCAGGAGATCAAGGAAAGAATCGTGGAAGTTCAACATGCCTCCGACGGCCTGATTTCACTTTCGGAGCACGGAACCCTGAAAATCACCGAGGGGTGGAAAATGGCCCAAAGCCTGGACGCGGTCTTTCGGGAGGTGCTGAATTCCTCCGAATCGTCGGCCGATTCGGCCCGGAAAATTTCGGAATCCATCAATCAGCAGGCGGATGCCTTTGAGCAGATTTTGTTGACGCTCAAACAGATATCCGACGGCATCGATAACTTCGTGGCCTCCGCCGAAGCCACCAACCGGGCATGCAATACTTTGCAGAAGATGGCGGATGATCTGAACGGGATCGTGGAAAAGTATTCGGTTTAGATCCGGGGGCCATCCCCGAATCCCTGTTTATTTCAGAATCCCCTTCCATTCCACCGATACCAAGTGAGCCGCTCGCCGGTCAGCCGCACGGGAATTTCCTCGGCTTGCAGGCGCTGTGATGATCCGTCTCCTTCCAAAATGACGGATGAAAACCGATCCACCGTAAAAGGCGTGATGAACACCGGTCCATATCCATCGTTTCGGTAATCCACTGAAAGAAGAAGATCCTCCTCCTCCACCCTGGCGATAATCTCTACAGCGGTTCGCCCGCCCCGCCGATAATCGAAGCTGATGCCGTCGTCGGTGCGATACAGATAACGGGTTTCGCCCCGGAAAGACGGGGAAATACAGCAGAAGAGCCCGATCCGGTTGAGGTCGTGGCGGTTGTCGGTCGTCTCGCCCGGCTGAAAAGGGATCAGACCGCCTTCCCGAAAAAAGAGCGGCGTGGACCCGGGAGCCCGGTTCGCCGTTGTTTTCCGATCCCCCTCCGACCACCGGCCGGTCTCCCCCGCCAGCCATTGCCCCGGCGGCAGCGCCACTTCTCGGGAATCACCGGTTTCGTGAACAAAGGGCGCCTGAAGAATGGAGGGTCCGACCAGAAACTGATCGTCGATTCGGCTCAGGGAAAGGCGCCGGGTATCCTCAAAATCATAAAAGAGCGGACGCAGAATCGCTTCCCCGGTCTCCTCCTGATCGATGAACAGGTTGTACAGATAGGGCATCAGACGATACCGAAGCCGCACATAACGGCGGATGATGTCGAGCGCTTCAGGGGAGTAGGCCCAGGGTTCCTGACCGCGGCTGCCCCGCATGGTGTGGTTGCGAAAAAAGGGAAAGAGAAAGGCCGCCTTGATCCAGTCGATGAGGAGCCGTTCTTCGCAGTGACCTCCGAATCCCCCCACGTCGGGGCCGTTGAAGGGAATGCCGGAGAGGGCCAGATTGATCGATTTTCCGATGGACCGGTGGAGGTGGTGGTAATTGGAAAAATTATCCCCGGTCCAGTGGGCCGCATACTTCTGGGATCCGGTGGACCCGGAGCGGGAGAGCAGAAACGGCCGTTGACCGGGGCGGGACTCGGTGAGTCCTTTCAGGGTGGCCTTGGCCATCAGCAGGGCATACTGGTTGTGATAGGCGGCGTGCTCGGTGCGGCCCTCTTCGAACCGCATGGCGGTGGGGTCCACCGGTCCGGTGGAAGGGTCGTTCATATCCAGCCAGGCCCCTTCGAAGCCGGTATCGAAAAAATCCCGGGCATACCGGGCCCACCACTCCCGTGCTTCGGACAGAGCAAAGTCGGGAAAAACGGTAAAGCCGGGCCAGACCATCCCCACAAAGGGGACGCCGGCCTCGGTGAGGCAAAAGAGATTTCTCAGGCGGCCGCTCCCGTAGACGCCGTAGGTTTTTTCTCGTTTTACGCCGGGGTCGAGAATCGGCACCACGCGAAAACCGCGCTTTTTGAGAGCAGAGACGGTTTGAGCGGGGCGCGGCAGTTGGGCTTGATTGAAGGTGAAAACGCGAAACCCGTCCATGTAGTCGATGTCGAGCCAGAGCCCGTCGCACGGGAATTCATATTCTTCAAACCGGTCGGCCAGTTCGGTGAGATCCGTCTCTCCCGCATATCCCCAGCGGCTCTGGTGATACCCCAGGGCCCACAGCGGGGGCAGCGGGGTGGCGCCGGTCAGCATCTGAAATTTGCGGGTAAGCTCCGCCAGAGAGGGACCGTAGATACAGTACAGGGAGGGGACACCCGCTTCCGCGCCGATCACGATCGCCGGCGGAGAATCGAGGGATATTTTCAACTGCTCGGCCACCTGCGCCTCCTGGGAAATGGAGATCACCCCCGGGTAGGGGTTGTCGGACAACAGCCCGATGAAGGTATTTCCCCGTTTGATGATCAGGTAGGGAACGGCGATGTAATCGGGGTCGTACTCCCCGGTTTTGACCTGTTCCATGGGGTGGTCGGCCCAGACATCCACATTCCAGAAGGTATAGGCTCGGCCGGACCTTTCAAAGGGGGCCTGTTTCTCCCCGAGTCCGTAAAACTGCATCTCGGGGTCCCGCTTGAACTGAAACAGCCATTGGGACCCGCAGACGCCGAACCAGCGATCGGGGACCCCCTCCAACAGAACCCGGCCTGTCTCGGATTTCAACCGCATGCCGGCGTCCGGGGTCACTTCCAATGTCGATAAATTTTGCTTCACCCCGGAATCACCGAAGGGCAGAATCGGTTTTTCGACCCGCACATCCGGCGGCCGGCGGGTCGAATTCTCGAGGGAGATGTGATGAATGTCCCCGGGTGCCGAAACGATTCGGGCTTCAAAAGAGCTGACATCCACCGTCAGGATCTGATTCTGATATCGATGGGCGAAGGCGAAATTGTAAGGGTGGAAATACTTGGTGAGGAGATACACAGGTTTCCTCCGGCCCAAAAATATGAATATCTCATTTTTTTCTCAAAGTAGATACCGATTACGGCCAATATACTGAATACCCTGTATTGAAATATGAGGCAACCTGAATAGTATAACCCTTTATAGTTTCAAAATAATGAGCGACCTTATTCGTGCGGGTTCGGTACCATTCACCCGATAGGATTCAGATCGATTTGATCCGGAAAGGTCCGCTTTTTCCCGGCATCCAAGGACTTCACTCTGAAAATCAGCACAGGCGGCAGATTATGAAAGATATAAGACAAAGAGTTGTGATCGACCAGGTGAGACCCGAAATCGACGGCGGCCGGTTTCCTGCAAAGCGGGCGATCAGTGAATTGATTCGCATCGAAGCCGACATCATCGCCGACGGCCATGACAAACTGGCCGCGGTTCTGCTGTATCGAAAAGCCGGAGACGAGCTCTGGCGGAACCTGCCCATGGAGCTTCAGGTCAACGATCTCTGGTGGGCCGCATTCAAGCCCGACGCCCTCGGCATCTACGAATATACGGTCCAGGCCTGGATCGACCGGTTTCGCACCTGGCACAACCGGGTGGTGAAAAAATACGCCGACGGCCAGGACGTATCGGTGGAATTGATCGAAGGCGCGGACATCGTCCTTAAATCGGCCGAATTGGCCGACGGCGGCGATGCCGAACGGCTGAAGGAGAAAGCGGCTTCATTGAAGGCGGAGGATCAACCGGTGGACGATCGGGTCCAGCTTGCATTGGACCCGGAACTCGCCCATTTGATGACCCGCTATCCCGACCGGACCTATATGACCGAATACGGGAAAATTCTGAAGATCCGGATCGAAACCGCCAGGGCCCTGTTCAGCACCTGGTATGAAATGTTCCCGCGCTCCTGCGCCGATGATGATCCGGGCCGCCACGGCACCTTCGACGACTGCATCCAGCGGCTCCCCTACATCGCTCAGATGGGCTTCGACGTGCTTTATCTGCCGCCCATTCACCCCATCGGCCGGACCCACCGCAAGGGAAAGAACAATGCCACCAACCCGGAGCCGGGGGATCCGGGCAGCCCCTGGGCCATCGGCGCCGAAGAAGGCGGCCACAAATCGATCCATCCTGATTTGGGCACCCTGGAGGATTTTCACCGGCTGGTGGCCGAGGCCAAGAAGCTGGGCATCGACGTGGCCCTGGATATCGCGTTTCAGTGCAGCCCCGATCATCCCTATGTAAAGGAACACCCGGAGTGGTTTAAATGGCGGCCCGACGGAACGGTTCAGTACGCGGAAAACCCGCCCAAAAAATACCAGGACATCTATCCCTTCGAGTTCGAATCCAAATTCGCTGAAAGCCTTGGGGACGAGCTCCTGAGCGTGTTCCAATACTGGATCGATCAGGGCATCCGCATCTTTCGGGTGGACAACCCGCACACCAAACCGCTTCGGTTCTGGGAATGGGTAATCGGCAAAATCAAACAGGACCACCCCGACATCATCTTCCTGGCCGAGGCCTTCACCAAACCCAAGACCATGTACCGGCTGGCCAAAGGCGGATATACCCACTCCTACACCTATTTTACCTGGCGGAACATGAAATGGGAACTCGAACAGTATTTCAAGGAGCTGACGCAGACCGACGCCAAGGATTTCTTCTGGCCCAACCTCTGGCCCAACACCCCGGACATTCTGCCCGAGTTTCTTCAGATCGGGGGCCGGCCGGCCTTTGTGCTGCGCCTGATGCTGGCCGCCACCCTGTCTTCCAATTACGGGATCTACGGGCCGGCCTTTGAACTCGGGGTCAATGAAGCCAAAGAGGCCTTCAGCGAAGAATACCTCAACTCCGAAAAGTATGAGATTCACCACTGGAATCTTAACCAGCCCCACAGCCTGAAACCGGTTATCAGTCGGGTCAACCGCATCCGCCGGGAAAATCCGGCCTTGCAGCAGACCCGAAATCTGATGTTCCACCCGGTGGACCGGGAAGAGATCATCTGCTACAGCAAATGGACGGATGACTTCAGCAACATCATCCTGGTGGCGGCCAATCTGGACCCGCACCACACCCATGCCACCTGGCTGTACCTGCCTTTTGAGGAGATGGGGGTCCAGACGGAGCAGACATTCCAGATGCACGAACTGGTCAGCAATGCCCGTTATATGTGGCATGCGGGTTCCAACTACCTGGAACTCGATCCGCACACACTTCCGGTCCAGATTTTCCGCTTGCGTCGGCGGGTGCGCTCCGAAAATGATTTCGATTACTTCATGTAGAGGCGATTCCCATGCAAAAGGATACCGACCAATCTTCGGCCCGAAAACGATCCGTGCAACCGAAACCCGCTCCGTATTCCGACCCCTTCTGGTACAAGGATGCGGTGATTTACCAGCTTCACATCAAGACCTTCAAGGACAGCAACGGCGACGGAATCGGCGATTTCAAGGGCCTTAAGGAAAAGTTGGGATATTTACAGGAACTCGGGGTCAATACCCTCTGGCTGCTGCCTTTTTACCCGTCGCCGTTGCGTGATGACGGGTACGATATCGCCGATTTCAAGGGCATCAATCCCAGCTACGGCACGCTTGCCGATTTCAAAGGGGTTCTGAGAGAGGCCCATAAGCGCAATATGCGGGTCATTACAGAACTGGTCATCAATCACACCTCGGATCAACACCCCTGGTTTCAGCGGGCCCGCCGGGCCAAACCGGGCAGCGCTTACCGGGATTTTTACGTCTGGAGCAATACCCACAACAAATACACCGACGCCCGCGTCATCTTTCAGGATTTCGAAAGCAGCAACTGGACCTGGGACCCGGTGGCCAACGCCTATTACTGGCACCGCTTCTATTCCCACCAGCCGGACCTCAACTATGACAATCCCCGGGTTCACGAAGCGGTCTTCAAGGCCCTTGATTTCTGGATGGATATGGGGGTGGACGGAATGCGCCTGGACGCCATTCCCTACCTGTATCAGCGGGAGGGCACCAACTGCGAAAACCTTCCGGAGACCCATGCCTTTCTCAAGAAACTCCGGGCCCGAATGGATGAAAAATATGAAGGCCGAATGTTTCTGGCGGAAGCCAACCAATGGCCCGAGGATGCGGTGGAATATTTCGGGGACGGCGACGAATGCCATATGTCCTTCCATTTTCCACTCATGCCCCGACTCTACATGGCCCTGCACATGGAAAACCGGTTTCCGGTCACCGACATTCTCCGCCAGACCCCGGAAATCCCCGAAGCCTGCCAGTGGGCCATCTTTTTGCGCAACCATGATGAACTGACCCTGGAAATGGTCACCGACGAGGAACGGGATTATATGTACCGGGCCTACGCCCACGATCCACGAATGCGGGTGAACCTCGGCATTCGACGCCGACTGGCGCCGCTGGTCGGCAATCACCGCCGCCGAATCGAGTTGATGAACGCCTTGCTCCTCTCTTTGCCGGGAACCCCGATCATCTATTACGGCGATGAAATCGGCATGGGCGACAACATCTATCTCGGGGACCGGGACGGGGTGCGCACCCCCATGCAGTGGAGTCCGGACCGAAACGCCGGTTTTTCCCGGGCCAACCCCCAGAAACTCTACCTGCCGGTGATCATCGATCCCGAGTACCATTTTGAAGTGGTCAATGTGGAATCCCAGAAAAAGAACCGCCATTCCCTGTTCTGGTGGATGCGGCGGATGCTCAATCTTCGAAGCCGAATACCGGCCTTCAGCCGGGGAAGCCTGACTTTTCTGGAACCGGAAAATTCCAAAATCCTGGCATTCATTCGGCAATACGATCACCAATGCATCCTGGTGGTGGTCAACCTCTCCCGATTCGTGCAGTTCGTCGAACTGGATCTGACCGAATTCGAAGGAAAAGTCCCGATGGAAATCTTCGGGAACACCCCCTTCCCGAAAATCACCGATGAATACTATTTTCTCACCCTCAGCCCCCACTCCTTTTACTGGTTCAACCTGGAACCCGAGGAGGTTGTGGAAAAACCGTATGAAATCGGAACGGCGCTGGAAAAACTGCCGGTATTCGATGTTCAGGACGGATGGGAGGAGATCTTCGCGGAGGGCGTTCCGGCGAAACTCGAAAAACAGGTCCCGCCCTATATTCGGGGCCAGCGCTGGTTCGGCGCCAAGGGCCGGCGGATCAAGAACTCAGCCGTTCGGGAACTGCTGCCGGTTCGAGACGACATCCTGACCGGGGTGATTGTTTTTATCGATCTTCAATATGCGGACGGCACCGGGGAATCCTACATCCTGCCGGTGACCTATCTGTCCGCGGAAGAGACTGAAGAGATCATCGAAGAACACCCTCGGGCGGCCATGGCCCGGGTACGAATCCGATCCTCCGAAG
Source organism: Desulfococcaceae bacterium (assembly GCA_046541495.1). Taxonomy (GTDB): domain Bacteria; phylum Desulfobacterota; class Desulfobacteria; order Desulfobacterales; family Desulfococcaceae; genus JAABSQ01. Next base: position 5,010 of record JBKHDE010000096.1, on the reverse strand, counting down.
AAGAGGGGTTTCTTTTGGACGCCCTGGTGCGACATGATTTTTGCATCGCTCTGCTGAAATTGATGGTCAACCGCCAGGGGATCAAAGGAAGAATGGGGCGCCTGACCGCCACCCCGGCGGGCGGTATGAAAAACCGCTACGACCCGAAAGAGATGCCCTATGAGACAAACGTGATGAAGGCGGAACAGAGCAACACCTCCATCGTATACGGCAATGCCTTCATCATGAAGCTCTTTCGGCGGCTTCAGGAGGGAACCAATCCGGACCTTGAAATCGGCCGCTTTCTGACCCGCAAGGGATTCGCCAACCAGCCGCCGGTGGCCGGCTATATGGAATACACCCGCAGTGGAGAAGAGCCGAACACCCTGGCCATTCTTCAAACCTTTGTTCCCAATCAGGGGGATGCCTGGAAATACACCCTGAACAGCCTCTACCGGTATTTCGACCGGGTCCTGGAGAGCCCGGATCTATCCCCGCCCAAGCGGCCCAAGGGCACCATGGTGGAGGTGACCGGAGCGACCATTCCCGAAGAGACCGCCGATCGCATCGGTTTTTACCTGGAATCGTCCCGGCTGCTGGCGGACCGCACCGCTGAAATGCATCGGGCTCTGGCCTCGGAAAGCGTGGACCCGCTGTTTGCGCCGGAATCTTTTTCCAAGCTCTACCAGCGCTCCCTGTTTCAGTCCATGAGTTCTCTGGCCGGGCACGTGCTGGCCCAGTTCAAAAAACAGCTCAAACGGATGCCCGAGCAGGTTCAGGAAACCGGGAAACGGGTCCTGGCCCGCCAGGAAGAGATCATGGCCTGTTTTCGGCTCCTGACCGACCACAAGATCACCGCCAAACGGCTGCGGTGCCACGGCGATTACCATCTGGGCCAGGTCCTGTACACCGGCAAGGATTTCGTAATCATCGATTTCGAAGGGGAGCCGGCCCGGCCGGTCAGCGAACGCCGCATCAAACGCTCTCCCCTGAGGGACGTGGCCGGCATGCTTCGTTCCTTTCATTATGCGGTCTACAGCGCTCTGTTCGACGAAGAAGAGCGCGGCTCTTTTCAAGCGGACCGGCGAGACCAGATGGAAGCCTGGGCCGAAGAGTGGCGCCTGTGGGTCTGTGCGGAATATCTGCGCACCTATCTGGGCCGCACCGAAGATGCCGGATTTCTGCCCGACAGCCCCGAAGAGATTCAGGTGCTTCTGGATGCCTATTTAATGGAAAAAGCGGTCTACGAACTCGGCTACGAAATGAACAACCGGCCCGACTGGGTCCGCATTCCGCTTCAGGGGATCGAACAGCTGCTGGCTGCCGAATAGATCCGCGACTGAGATTCAATGATGACTATCTCTTCCCGCCCCCGCACGGCGGGAATCCAATACGGAGGAAATTATGCAGGAGCACAACCAGACCACGACATCGCCGTCCGAAAAGGTTCAATACGATTTCAGTCTATTGAGCCGAGACGATATCTACCTGTTCAACGAGGGCAGCCATTTCCGAATCTATGAAAAGCTGGGGGCCCACCCGGCCGAACACGGCGGCCGACCCGGCATCTATTTCGCGGTATGGGCGCCCAACGCCGAACATGTCGGCGTCATGGGTTCCTTCAACGACTGGGACAAAGACCGTCATCCGCTTCAGCCTTTTGAAAGCTCCGGCATCTGGCATGGATTCATTCCGGGCCTCGAATCCGGTACCGTCTACAAATACCATGTCCGGTCCCGTCACCAGGGCTACCGGGCCGATAAAACCGATCCCTTCGCCTTTTTTACGGAACTCTCCCCCCAGACCGCATCCGTAGCCTGGGACCTCGAGTATGACTGGCAGGACGGGGAATGGATGAACAACCGCAAAGGTCCCAATAACCTGAACGCCCCCATTTCCATTTACGAAATGCACCTGGGCTCCTGGATGCATGTGCCCGAGGAAGGCGACCGGCCCCTGACCTATCGGGAGATGGCCCCCAGGCTGGTGGACTACCTTCACAAGATGGGGTTCACCCATGTGGAATTTCTGCCGGTGATGGAGCACCCCTTCTACGGAAGCTGGGGATACCAGAGCCTCGGGTTTTTCGCGCCCACCAGCCGGTTCGGCAATCCTCAGGACCTGATGTATCTGATCGATCAGCTGCATCAAAACGGCATCGGAATAATCCTGGACTGGGTCCCGAGCCATTTTCCCACCGACGAACACGGACTCAGCTATTTCGACGGCACCCATCTGTTCGAGCATGAAGACCCCCGAAAAGGGTTTCATCCGGATTGGGGCAGCTATATTTTCAATTACGGGCGCAATGAAGTGATGAGCTTTCTGGTCAGCAGCGCCCTGTTCTGGCTCGACAAATACCATATCGACGGGTTTCGGGTGGATGCGGTGGCCTCCATGCTCTACCTCGATTACTCCCGAAAACAGGGGGAATGGATTCCCAACCAGTACGGCGGAAAAGAAAACCTGGAAGCCATCGCCTTTCTGCGGCGGTTCAATGAAGAGGTCCACGTCAACTATCCCGACGCCCTTACCATTGCGGAAGAATCCACCGCCTGGCCCCAGGTCTCCCGGCCGGTCTATGTCGGCGGGCTCGGGTTCGACATGAAATGGGATATGGGATGGATGCATGACACTCTGGCCTACATGTCCCAGGAGCCGATCTACCGCAGCTACCATCACAACAAGCTGACCTTTCGAATGCTCTACGCCTTCCATGAAAATTACGTACTGCCTCTGTCCCACGACGAAGTGGTTCACGGGAAGGGGTCGCTGCTGAGGAAAATGCCGGGGGATGAATGGCAGAAATTCGCCAACCTGCGGCTGCTCTTCGGGTACATGTTCGCCCAGCCGGCCAAAAAATTGATCTTCATGGGCGGCGAAATCGGCCAGTGGCGGGAATGGGCCCACGATCACAGCCTCGACTGGCATCTTCTGGAAAACCCTCTCAACAAGGGCCTTCAGCGGTGGCTGGAAGATCTCAACCAGTTTTACCGCCGGAACCCGGCCATGCACGAAAAGGATTTTTCCCACGAAGGATTCGGGTGGATCGACTGCAACGATGTTCATCAATCCACCCTCAGCCTGATCCGGCACGGAAGCGCTTCAGAAGACGACATCATCGTGGTCTGCAATTTCACGCCGGTGCCCCGCCACAACTACCGGGTCGGTGTCGCCCTCGAAGGGACATGGAAGGAGTGCCTCAACAGCGACGCCCGGGATTACGGCGGCAGCAACCAGGGAAACCTGGGCAGCCTGGAAGCGGTGCCGGTGCCGGCCCACGGGCATCCCTTTTCTCTAACGCTGGTGTTGCCGCCCCTGGGGATTGTTTTTTTCAGGAAGGAAGATTGAGTTATTCCTCGTCCCAGGGCGGGGTTTCCTTCATCAGGCGTTGAATCCCGGGGTTTGCTTTTGCCGGACGATTCAGGATTTCCCGGAGTTGTTTCCATTCCGCTTCATTCGCGAAAAATTGGATCGGCAGATCCGCAACTGCTTGCTGTTCCATGGTTGTACCTTTTTTGCAAGCGGTTCGCGGATCGGTTTTTTCTGAATCCGTCATCGAAAACGCCTCCGCGCGGAATGGAATGCCGCGCATTTGCATGTCGTATTTACTGAAATCACTTCGCATAAAATACATCCTTCGGTTTCCCACGTCAAATCCCTCTTTCCACGATCATTCCCCTCCCCTCATATTCATACGATTCTAACTTGACACCCGGATGATCATTCCCTAGAGTTTGGGGCTTTCGAATAATTAGGTTCGAGACTCCCTTTACCCGATTTGCCGATATGGCAAATCGAACCAATCCTTGAAAGAAAAACAGGTATAACTCAACTATGAAGATCTTGCTGTTGACCAATGAATATCCTCCGCATATTTACGGCGGCGCCGGCGTCCATGTAGAGCATCTGAGCCGGGAGCTGGCCAAAATCGATCAGAATCAGCTGCAGGTGCTGAGCTTCGGGGATCAGTCCATCCATGACCCGGCCATGTCCATTTCCGGCATCGCCCCCTCCATGGAGCTCTCATCCAACGGGTTGAAGCGCGGCAAACTGCTGGACACCCTGTACCGCAACATCGTCATGACCGGAAAAGTGGAATCGGCCGATGTGATTCATTGCCACACCTGGTACTCCCACCTGGCCGGGTGCCTGCTCAAGCAAGTCCTCGGAATCCCTATGGTGGTCACCACCCATTCCCTGGAACCCCACCGCCCCTGGAAAAAAGAGCAGCTGGGGGACAGCTACAACGCCTCCTGCTGGCTGGAAAAAACCGCGCTGACCAACGCCGACGGCATTATCGCCGTGTCAAAGGCCATGAAGAAAGATACCCAAGATCTTTTCGGGGTCGCCCCCGAACGGGTGGAGGTCATTTACAACGGCATCGACGCGGACCGGTTCAAAAAAATCGAGGATGCCGACACCTTGAAACGCTACGGCGTCGACCCGGAGAAACCCTATGTCCTTTTCGTCGGCCGGATTACGCGTCAAAAAGGCATTCTGCACCTGGTCAACGCCCTGCCCTATCTGGATGAAGGAATTCAGGTCGTACTCTGCGCCGGTGCGCCGGATACCCCCGAGATCGGCCGGGAGATGAAGCATGCGGTGGAGGCGGCCCGGTCGAAAACCAACAACGACATCCTCTGGATCGATGAGATGGTGCCCATCCCGCAGTTGATCGCCCTCTACAGCCATGCCTCGCTGTTTGTCTGCCCCTCGGTCTATGAACCCTTCGGCATCATCAATCTGGAGGCCATGGCCTGCCACACCCCGGTGGTCGCCTCAGCGGTCGGGGGCATTCCGGAGGTGGTGGTTCACGGCGAAACCGGTCTTCAGGTCCCCTTCGAACCGACCGGAAACGGCAGCTCCGAACCCAAAAATCCCGACGCCTATTCCCGAGACCTCGCCGCGGCCGTTAATACCCTGATGACCTCACCGGACCGGCGAAACGAAATGGGAAAAGCCTCCCGCCGACGGGTGGAAGCGCTGTTCAGCTGGAAGTCGATCGCCGAACAGACTCAAGCGTATTAT
>JBKHDE010000095.1:0-16337 GCA_046541495.1 Desulfococcaceae bacterium | reverse complement strand
TGCATTCCAATCCCCTCGTTCTGGACCGACCGGACGATCTGGGCCACATCCAGAATCAGCGCCACGGTGCCGTCCCCCAGAATGGTGGCTCCGGACATATGGCGAATGTCTTTGTAGAATTTCCCCAGCCCCTTGATCACCGTCTGATGCTGCCCGATGACCACGTCCACGGCGAATCCCACCCGGTCGCCGTTGGATTCCACAATCACCACCTTTTCGATTTCCGGACGGCCCCCGTTGATTTTAAAGAGATCCCGAAGGCTGACAAATGAGATCAACTCCCCCCGAACATTCATCATTCGCCGCTCCCGGGCCTTGTCCGCCTCCTCCCGGGTCAATTCCACGCATTCTTCCACCGAGAGCAGCGGCAGCACGTATTCATCTTCGCCGATCTTAACCAACAGGCCGTCGGCGATGGCCAAAGTCAGCGGCAGCTTCAGGGTCAGGGTGGTGCCGGCATTTCTTCTGCTGTGGATCTCCACCGATCCCCGCAGGCTTTCCACCCGGCGTTTGACCACGTCCATTCCCACCCCGCGCCCGGATACCCCGGACACCTGTTTGGCGGTGGAAAATCCGGGGGTGAAGATGAGTGAATGAATCTCGTTTTCCGCCAGATCGGCATCCGAAGGAATCAGCCCTTTTTCAACAGCCTTGGATAGAATGGCATCTGTGTCGAGGCCGGCTCCGTCGCCGGAAATATGAATCAGCACATCCGAGCCGGAATGCTCGGCGGCCAGGCGGATGGTCCCCTGTCGGGGTTTGCCCCGGGCCTCCCGCACCTCCGGCGGTTCGATGTCGTGGTCGATGGCGTTTCGAATAATATGAATCAGCGGGTCGTTGAGCTGCTCCAGGACGTTCTTGTCCAGCTCGGTCTCCTCCCCCTCGGTGACCACCGCCACTTCTTTTCCGAGATCGTTGGAGAGGTCATGGATCAGGCGTTTGAACTTTCGAAAGGTGTTGCCCACCGGCAGCATTCGAATGTTCATGGTGCTGTCGCGCATTTCACTGGAGAGCCGCTCTACCTCTTCAGAGATGGTGGTCAGCTCCGGGTCCTGCTGAAGGGCGGCTTTTCGGGTGAGCCGGGCCTGAACAGTGACCAGTTCTCCGGCCAGGTCCACCAGGGCGTCCAGCTTCTCGGCCGCCACCCGAATGCTGGAGGAATAGACCAGCGACTTGCGGCGGCGGTCGGCTTCCCGCAAGTGCTGCTGCTCCACCAGGGCCGATTCCAGGGTGTCCCGGTCCACCGCCTTGGCCTCCAGCAGCATTTCCCCCACCCGTTTTTTTCCTCTCAGCACTTTTTCGATCATGTCGGGGGTTACCGCCCCGTGCTCCACCAGAATCTCTCCGAGGCGTTTGCTCATCTCTCTGGTCTGGGCCGAATCTCCCCTGTCGAGGATACGGATGTCCAGCGTGCAGTGGTCCTCCACAAAGATGAAGACGTCCCGAATCGCATTGATGCTTTCAAAGGTGCTCAAAAAGATATCCCATTGAAAAAAACAGGATTCCGGCTCCAGTCGATCCAGAGGAGGGATTTTTCCCGTGTGAGCGATCACCTCGCACGGACCGAAGGACCTCAGTTCCTCGATCAACAGAAGCGGATTGGTCCCGGTGGTGAAGATGTCGGGGGCCGGTTTGAATCCGATTCGATAGATCATCCGGGGCTTTTCCAACGCCTCGTCCGCATAGATATCCTCATCGGTTTCAGGATCCCGGTCCGGAGCGGCCTCGGGAAGCATTTCCTGAAACGACCGGACGATGGTTCGCTCTTCCTCCGGGTCCACCGCATCACCGTTGACCATCTTCTTGATCAGGTCACAAGCCGCCAGGGTCAGATCCACCATATTTTTCGAAACCCTCAGCTTCCCGTCCCGCACCCGATCGAAAACGGTTTCGATCTCATGGGTGAAAGCGGCGATGTCATCGAACCCGAACATGGCCCCGGACCCCTTGATGGTATGCAGACATCGAAACACATGGCCGATCAGTTCCATGTCGTCGGGCATCTGCTCCAACTCGAGCAGGGAGGATTCAAGGTCCGCAAGCAGTTCAAAGGCCTCCTCCCGGTATACACTTCGATGGTCTTCCATGATAAAACTCCTTGTTTGGCTGGTTCACCGGAGATCAGAAGAAAATCCATACAGAAACCCGGATATATTCTCATACCATGCGGAGAGGAAATTGCAAAAGATTTTACTGTACAAAATAATTGAATTACCTGTAAAATCTGTAAAATAAAAACGGAGACCAAAGACCGACCATTCCCATCAAAGGAGACCTCATGATGCGCGACAACCGAAAAGCGGCCGTATTGGCAGCCTTTGCCGCCGATTCCCTGGCCCTGGGACCCCACTGGATCTACAACACCGATAAAATCGAATCCGAATTCGGCCGGGTCGATTCCCTGGCGGCGCCGGAATCGAATTCTTTTCACAAGACCAAAGGGAAGGGAGACTTCACCCACTACGGCGACCAGATGCTGGTCCTGCTTCGCTCCGCAGCAGAAAAAAAAGCTTTTGATCTTGAGGATTTTTCAACCCGGTGGCGGCAACTTTTTGAAGATTACGACGGATATGTGGACGGCGCCACCCGCAAAACACTGGCCAACTTTGAAAAAGGCAAGGGGCCGAAGGAAGCCGGTTCACCGTCCAACGACTTCGCCGGGGCCGCCCGAATCGCCCCCCTGGTCTGTCTGTATTCCGATGACCCCGACCGGTTCGCCGAGGCGGCCCGATTCCAGACCGCCATGACCCACAATGACGAGGCGGTGATCGACGCATCGGCCTTTTTCGCACGGGTGGTCTGTTCGGTGCTTCAGGGGGCCGGTCCGACCGCGGCGATTCAGGAGACCGCAGGATTGGAGGCTTTCGCCATGTCCCCCATCTCCATGTACATCGAACCCGGACTGAAATCCAAAGATGAAGATACCGTTTCAGCCGTCAAACGGTTCGGCCAGGCCTGTGAGATCGATCAGGCATTTCCGGGGACGGTTCACCTGATCGCCAAATACGAAGGCGATCTGAAAGAGGCCCTGGTTCAGTCTGTGATGGCCGGCGGAGACAGTGCGGCTCGAGGCAGTGCGGCCGCCATGGTATTGGCCGCTCATCTGGGCATGGATGCCGTGCCTCGGGCGTGGATCGAGGGGATGAACCGAATCGACGAGATTCGATCCCTGATCGATCAAATCGCATAAGCCGCCCTTCGGAATGGGCGCCTCGCCCATTCCGCCCCACTCCCCGTCCTTCAAAAAAAACCGGTAACAATCCCTTTCCTTGATTCAGGGCTTTGCTTAGGTTGAAAAATTGCTCAAACTTAAATATGGTACCGATTTTTGTAATGCTGTCTACGAAAAGCGGTATCATTGTTCACCAAACCAAGCATCGGAGTGAAAAAGTCCATGAAGTCTATGAATTTTAGGAAAAAACTATTGTTCACGATCATTCCCGTCTCCCTCTTCTGTCTTGCGGTCATCACCTATATTTCCAATCAAATGGCTACCGAAAACGTGCTGACCCAGCAAAGAATCAATATGCGTAACAATGTGGAGAAGACCCTGGATGAATTGACCTTCTGGGTTGAAAAGCATGTGCAGTCAGCACAACTGCTGGCGGATATGGAAGGGTTTCATTCCCTCCTGAGAGGCAATGACCCGGAAGCGGCCCAGGCGAAACTGATCGCCTATAAAAATAGGTTCCCTTCTCTGGAGACCATTTTCATCGCCGATGCCGGAGGAAAAATCCTGATGGATGCCATGGGGGGAAAATCGGTGGGTATTGAACTCGACCGAACGGCCGGATTCCAACGCAATTTCGAAATGGCCCAAAAGGGAGAACCCCATGTCAGCGACGTCTATCGCTCCCCGGTGACCGACAAGCCGGTCACCCTGATCACCGCGCCGATTCACATTGAGGGAAGGGTCGCGGGCATCCTCGGCACACCGGTGGACATGGATAATTTTTACGAATCCTATCTCGGAAAAGTCAGAATCGGCCAGAACGGCTATATTTTCATGATGGACGATCGGAACATCCTGGCCCATCCGGATAAGAGCCTGGTGATGTCGACACCGGTGAATGAATATGATTTCGGCCGGCAGATTCTGAAAAAGGGCCACGGCTATGTCTCCTATAATTGGCAAGGAGACGCCAAAACCGCCTATGCCGCCCTCTATGAACCCAAAGGCTGGTATCTGGCGGCCACCGAGGTGAAAGAGGATTTCCTTTCGGCGGTGGAAAACATGCGGTTCATCTCCCTGATTCTTCTCTGCGTCACCACCGCTCTGATTTCCGGCGCGGCCTGGTTCATCACTCGAAATGTCTACCGGGTGATTCACGGAACCGCCGTCGATCTGGAGGAGATGTCCATTCAGTTGGTTTCTGCATCCGGGCAGATCACCTCTTCCAGCCAGCAGCTGGCGGAGGGCTCGTCGGAGCAGGCGGCTTCTCTGGAGGAGACCTCGGCATCCCTGGAAGAGCTCTCCTCCATGACGCGCACCAATGCGGACAATGCCGGTCATGCCCGAAAAATCGTTCTGGACGTCACCAAAGACATGAACGAAGCCGAAGACAGCATGGCCCGGCTGACCGATGCCATGCGGGAGACCTCCTCCGCCAGCGAGGAGACCCGAAAGATCGTCAAAACCATCGATGAAATCGCCTTTCAGACCAACCTGCTGTCTCTGAACGCGGCGGTAGAGGCGGCCCGGGCCGGTCAGGCCGGAGCCGGTTTCGCCGTGGTGGCCAATGAGGTGCGGAACCTGGCCATGCATGCGGCCACCGCCGCCAAATCCACGGCCGAGTTAATCGAACAGACGGTCCAAAAGATCAACGAGGGCGTCGGACAGGTGAGCCGCACCAATGAAGCCTTCACCAAACTGATCGCAGGCGCCGGAAAGGTGGAAGGGCTCATCGGCGAAATCGCCGTGGCCTCTGATGAACAGGCGGAGGGGATTGTTCAGCTCAATACGGTGGTGGCGGAGATGGACAAGGTGGTCCAGAGCAATGCGGCATCCGCCGAAGAATCGGCCTCATCGGCCGAGGAGATGAATTCCCAGGCGGAAATGATGCAGGGGGTGGTGAATCAACTCCTGTTGATCCTCGGAAAAAACCGAAACGGCCGAGGAAAGCGCAAACAGATCGAAACCGGCCCGGGGTCTTCTTCACAGGAAAAAGGAAAGCCGAACATTCCGGATACACACCGGATAAAGAAAAAAACAGGGAACTCCGTCCCAGCCCATCATTCCGGTCTGGAAAAACGGCCGGATGAGGTGATTCCCTTCGGGGAGGATGAATTCAAGGACTTTTAATCCTCGGAAGAACGGGCCCGCCGGACCCGAATCGCCTTCACCACCTGGGGATGGATGTGGTTTACCAGCACCCGGTACCCTTCGGCATTGGGATGGATGCTGTCCTCCTGGTTCAGGGCGGGATCTCCGGCCACCCCCTCCAGGAAAAAGGGGATGAAGATGACCTCGAATTGCTCGGCCAGGGCCGGGTAGATCCCGGAAAAGGCATCGGTGTATTCCCGGCCCAAATTGCGGACCATCCGCATGCCGGCCAGGACGACCACCACATCGTTTTTTTGAAGGATGCGGATGATTTCCGCAATATTTTCGCGGGTCACCTCGGGGTCCACCCCCCGAAGCCCGTCATTTGCGCCGGTTTCCAGAATGACGATATCCGGTTTCAGGCTCAGCATCCATTCAGTCCGGGACCGGGTGCCGCTGCTGGTCTCTCCGCTGATGCCCGCGTTGATGACCTGAAAAGAAAACCCCTCCGCCTGAAGCTTTTCCTCCAAAAGGGCCGGATAGGCCCGGTCCCGGGGCAGCCCATAGCCTTCGGTGAGGCTGTCGCCCATCGCCACAATGGTCCCCTCGTATTCCGTTTTTTCCACCGGCCGGGGCGGCGTATCTCTGGGCGCCGGGGCTTCAGGTTTCCGGTCGCAACCGGTGAGCAGAAAAGCGCCCACCCATAAGGCCGCAGTGATCAGAGCTGATATCCTGTGCAGATGGTACCGCTGTATCATTCACCTATTCCTCCGTCTGTTCTCTCAAAAAAATCACCGGGCGTTGTTTTAATATGGAAACGGATGCCGACAATCCGACCCCGATCACCAGCAGGACGGTGGCCAGGACCATCAGCAGGCTCGCCGCCGGGTAGGGCCGGTAGGGGATGTCGAAGACCCGGTCGCTGATGATCCAGCTGCCTGCCTGGGAAATCACCAGAGCGAGCAGAGCGCTGATAAGCCCGATGGCCAGATTTTCCAGGGTGAAGACGGTAAGCACGAACCGCCCCTTGGCCCCGAGAATCTTGAAATAGACCGCCTCCTGAATCCGGGCGAACCGGGTGGCCAGAACCGAACTGATGATGATCAGCACCCCGGCGATGATGCTGAAGACGGTAAAAAACCGAATCACCAGAGAAAACCGATGGACGATATCGGCGAAGGCGGCGATGGTCTGGGTGACGTCGACGGCGGTGACATTGGGAAACCGGGTGATGATTCGGTTCTGAACCGCCCCGATCTCGTCCCGGTCCACCCGAACGGCCGTAAAAATGGTTTGGGGGGCCTTTCGAAGCATGGAATCCTCGGGAAAGACAAAATAGAAAAAAGGCTTGATCGACTCTTTGGTGCGGGTTCGAATGCTGGAGACGGTCGCCTCCACCGGTACCCCCTGAATGTTGAACCGGATGCGGTCGCCGATCGCCATCGGCTTCATCTCCACCACCGTGTCCAGGACCGAGACCTGCAGGCCCTCCAGGTCTTTTCGAAACAGAGAATCGCCGACCCGCATGGCTTCATCCGCCAGCAGATAGTCCCGATAAGTGAGATTAAAGGGCCGGGCCAGGTTGTCGCCCCGCCGTTTGCGCTCTTTTTCCCGGTCGATCCTCTCGCCGTTGATGGAGACCAGCCGGGACCGGATCACCGGATAATACCGGGGCGTCATTCCCAGAGTGTCGGAAAATGCCGCCACCTGATCCGGCTGAATATCGATGAAAAAGAGGTTGGGGGCATCCGCCGGATAGGACCGGACAAAGGCGGCGTCGAGGTTCTCCTCTACCAGATAGATGGAAAAGACCACCGCCAGGGCCGCGCTCAGGGTGATGATCACCGCCCGGGTGGCGTTTCCGGGTCGGAACAGCCCCCGCAGGGCCTGTCGAAGGGCCAGGGACCGGATCGGCAGCCGTCGCACCCCGAACAGAATCCCTTGAGTGGCCAGGCCGGTCAAGACGATCAAACCCACGATCCCCAGCACGAAATAAGTCCCGATTTTTATGTCCTCCAACTGCCACAGAACCATCCCCACGAAAAACAGAAAAATGGTCAACGCCGCCAGATAAAAGGGAGCGGACCGCCGATTTTCCGCCGATTCCTTTCGAAACACGGCGCTGGGCTTGATCTCCCGCAGGCGATGCAGGGGAATGAAGGCGAACAGCGCCACCACCAGAATCCCCAGGACGAGCCCCTCCATAACCGCCCGCCAGGAGATGACCAGGTGGAGGTTTTCAGGCAGCAGGTTTCCGAAAAAAAGCGGCAGGGAATACTGAAGTCCGAACCCGAGAATCAGGCCCAGAACCGTGCCGATCAGCCCCAGCACCGCCACCACCGCCAGGTAGTGCCCGACCACGAAGGGGCCGGTGCCGCCCACCGCCTTTATGACGGCGATGGTTCTTTCTTTTTCCTTCAAAAGCGCGGTCAGGGCGCTGCGAATGCCGATCCCCGACAGAAGCAGGGTAAAGATGGCGATCAGGGCCAGAAAGAAGAGGAAGTTATCGAAAAAGCGTTTGATTCTGGATCGGGCGGTTCGATAGGTTTCCACCCGTTCCTGCCCGGCCACGGCCACGGAGCGGAGATCCTCGGCCGTCTGCTCCAGGTTGGCTCCTTCGTCCATCTTGAGCATCAGGTAGTAGCCCACCCGGCTGCCCCGCTGCAGGAGATCGAGCCTTTCCAGATCCGCGATGTCGATGATGACCCGGGGGCCGAAGGAGAGAAAATTGACCGGCCGATCCGGTTCGTGGGTGACCACGTCCGTGATGGTCAAAACAGCCTCCCCCACGTGAAGCCGATCCCCGAGATCGAGTCCGAGACGGTCCAGCAGAACCTGTTCCACAATGGCGGTCCCCGGGGCCAGCACCGAGCGAAGGGAGCGTCCCGAAGCCAGTTCCACTCGGCCGTAAAAAGGATATTCCGGTCCCACCACTTTGAGATCGGCCAGCAGGGTCTTCTTCCCCTCGGGGGATCGGACCACCGAATAGAAGTCGTAAATTCGAAGGCTTCGGGCGTCGCCTTCGGCCTCCAGGTCGGCCACCGCGTCCAGCAGGGCCGGCGAAAAGGGGTAATGGGCGTGAAGAATGATATCCCCGGAGTGAAGGGCCCGGGCGTCCCGCAGCAGAGACCGGTTGATGCTTTCGCTGAACCCGTTCACCGCCACGATGGTCAGAATGGACAATGTGACGCAGAGCACGAACACGGCGGCCTGGTTCCCCGACCGGGTGAGCTGCCGAAGAATGAACCGCTTATGCAGCATGGCGCCGTTCTCCGACGATTCGGCCGTCGCGCAGGGTGACGGTGCGATCCGCGGCGGCGGCAATATCCGGGCTGTGGGTCACCATCACAAGGGTGGCGCCGTGCTCTTTTCGAAGAGCCAGAAGCAGATCCAGAATGGCGTCGCTGTTCTCCGAATCGAGATTGCCGGTGGGCTCGTCCGCAAAAAGGATCTCCGGCTCGTTGACCAGGGCCCGGCACAGGGCCGCCCGCTGCTTTTCGCCCCCGGAGAGCTGATGGGGATAATTGAAGCGTCGGTCCGTGAGACCGACCCTTTTCATCAGGGCCTCCGCTTTATCCGGGGCCCGGGGGTCGCCCCGCAATTCAGCCGGAAGCATGACGTTTTCCAATGCATTCAGGGAAGGCACCAGGTGAAAAGACTGGAACACGAATCCCAGGGTCTGGTTGCGAAAGGGCGCCAGTTCATCCTCTTTCAGATCGGTGATGTCGGTCTTGCCGATCCACACACTGCCGGCGGTGGGCCGGTCCAGACCGGAAAGAAGGGTCAGCAGGGTGGTTTTTCCGCTGCCGCTGGCCCCCTCCACCACCAGGAACTCTCCGGCGGTAACCCCGAAAGAGATATCCTCCAGGATTGAAATTTCCCGTTCTCCGATGCGATAGGTTTTGGTGAGATGTCGGGCTTCAAGTACATGCATGGGCGTATCAGGCCTTCGGCTGTGGTTTCTGTTGAGAATAAAACATAAGCCGTTTTTATGGTATGTAAACCTGAGCCTCACTCGCCTATTCGGACAGTCCTCGCATCAAAGCCGCGGCATTTCGGCCCAGCACATCATGGTTGTACCCCCCTTCCAGAACGGCGAAACAGCCGCCCCCGCCGGTACGGGCGGTATCCCGAACCATTCGTCCGATCTCGAAATAATCCTCGGTTTCCAGCAGGCCGCCCCAGTCTTCCTTGTGGTGGTCGAATCCGGCGGAAATGCCGATGATGTCGGCCGGCCGCTCCGAAAGGATCAGGCCGATATTGCGGAGGTATAGGCTCCGGTCCCGCTCCTGGGGGTTGTAGATATCCACCCAGTCTTTATTTTCGAGGATATTAATGGTGCCGTCTCCGTAATGAAGGTCGACATCGAGGACCAGGGCGGTGTCGATCTTCTTTTTTCGTTTGAGGAACAGAAGGGCTACGGCCATGTTGTTGAAATAGCAGAACCCCCAGGCGGAATCGGCCGAGGCGTGGTGGCCCGGGGGCCGGATGATTCCGAAACAGGGTTCGGTCATCCCGATCTCCGCCGCCTGAACGGCCCCGCCCGCCGCCAGCGCGGCGATCTCGTACAAGCCCCTTTTTTTCACGCTCTCGATGTGCCGCGGGGTATGGGCCGCGGCGATATACGATTCATCCGCCGGGATCGCCTCGATCCACTCCGTTCCCGCGGGAACCGCCTCCACGATCGCCTCCATGCGACCGGCGGCAGCGGCCGGATCACCGGTATACACCGAATAGAAATCCGGATGAAAAACAACCTTCATATCGACCTCCCGAATCGGATACCCCCTTTTGGATTGACAACTTGCGCGCAAAGGGTATAACCAAGGTTAAAAAATCATTGAAAAACAAAATCCAGTAGCTATCTTTACCGGGTAAAGAACGGTTTGGTCAAATTCAAACGTTCCGATCGCGTCATTTTAATCCCACAAAAAATGCGTCCACGCCATGCAAAAGACGACCCTCATGTATTTGATTGCCGTGCTTCTGCTTTCCGGCGCCGCCCTCGGGGTGCTCTACGAAACCGGAAACCTTGAAGACCGTGCACCTAAAGTGCATCGGTTCCTGAAAACCCATCTTCCTCCGAAAATCGCCTATGTAAAATGGCGGAACAACAGCGGTGCCGGCCGTGCCCCTCTGAATCCTCATCTGAACACATTCAAGGCGGAGGTCCTGAAATTCCTGTCCGACGAATCCTCCTTACTGGACCAGTTGACGCCCAAGCGATTTCGGGATAAAGAGGGTGCGGATGTGGTATTCAATTTTCGGCCGGGCCTCAAAAAACCGCCGGACCGGATCTATACCTGGATCGATGAAAAAGGGGTCCGGCATTACAGCAATGTTCGACCCCGGCGGGATCAATCCGACACCCGGGCCGACATCCGGGAAATCCCCTGGAACGAATGAGCCGAACGTTTGGATTAGGAGTTTATGCATGGCGGACATGTTCGCGGATTACAAAAAAGGGTTAAAGGAAAAGCAGACTCGGCCGGAACAGCCGGCGGATACACCGGTCGCTTCCGGCAGCGAAAAATTCGAATTCCTTCACCGGGGTGCGTTTACCATGCTCCGGATTCGATTGGCGGCGGAGGAACGCATCAAAGCGGAATCCGACGCCATGGTCGCCATGAGTGCCAATGTAAGCGTCGAAGGCAAGCTGGAGGGCGGGGTCCTCGGCGGTCTGGGTCGCATGCTCTCGGGCGAAAAGTTCTTTTTCCAGACCCTGCATGCCCAGCGCGGGCCCGGCGAGGTCTACCTCTCCCCCGCCATTCCCGGAGACCTGATGGATATCGAACTGGACGGCTCCCGATCCTATGTGCTCCAGAAAGACGGGTTTTTCGCCGGCACCGAGGGGCTGACCATCACCACCAAAATGCAGAATCTGGCCAAGGGACTGTTTTCCGGAGAAGGATTCTTCGTGATCCGCGTCTCCGGACGCGGCACCCTGTTCGTCAGTTCCTACGGCGCGATTCACCCCATCGAATTGGGAGCCGGGGAGGAAATCGTCATCGACAACGCCCACCTGGTGGCCTGGCCGGAGGCCATGGAATACCGGATCGAAAAAGCGGCTTCGGGATGGGTCTCCTCCTTCACCTCGGGCGAGGGGCTGGTCTGCCGATTTCGAGGACCGGGCCGGGTGCTGATTCAGACCCGAAACCCCAGGGGATTCGCCTCCTGGATTCGCCATCTGATGCCCGGCAAATAGGATTGGATCGCTTGTCGATGGACGGGTCAGCGGTCGAAAAACCGAATCCCCCACCTTCCGGCGGCTACGCAGGCGGCGCCTTTTTCCACCAGGACCGAACCTTTGGTACTCTGACCGTAAATGCCTCGGGTCTGCATTATCAGAGTGACCCGGAATCCATCTCTTTTCCGCTGCGGGGCCTGGTCCTGGAAGCCGGCGGGGCCAACGACCAGACCCTCTTTTTTACCCATCCTGATTTTCCCGACCGGACCCTCTTCACCACCGACACCCGAATTCTGAAAGACCCCGCCTTCACCCGCAATGCCGGTCTCGAACCGATGATTCGGCGAATTCAGAGCACGCGGATTCGTTCCCGGGTAATTCTGGCCGGATTTCTGGTGATCCTTCTGGGGGGATTCGCCTCCCTCTTCTTGTTCAAGGATTCCTTGGTCATTGCCGTGGCCGACCGAATTCCGGCCCGGTGGGAAGCCAGACTCGGGCAAAGCGCTTTGAGTCAACTGAAAGCAGGAAACGAATTCATTGAGGATACGGCCATACGGGACCAGTTGATGGGAATCACCGATCCGGTCTTTCAAGGCATCCCCGAGACCGAGTATGATTTCCGGGTCTACCTGGCGAGAAATCCGGAAATCAACGCCTTCGCCCTGCCCGGCGGGATCATCGTGCTCAATTCAGGGTTGATCCTGTCGGCGACCGGGCCGGACCAGGTGGCCGGCGTGCTGGCCCACGAGGCCGCCCATGTGACGCTTCGTCACGGATTGAGACAGATCATCGGGGCGGTGGGCCTGTTCGCTCTGGTGCAGGCCCTGTTCGGGGATGCCACCGGGCTGATGGCGGTGCTGATCGACAACAGCGCCCTTCTGCTCACCCGAAAATACTCCCGGGACTACGAACGGGAAGCGGATGAAACCGGCTGGGACTATTTAACAGCGGCCGGCATCGACCCCCGCGGCATGATCTCTTTTTTCGAACACCTTATCGAAGAAACCCGAACCGGCGAAAATCTCCCCGCCGGCCTCGGAGACGCCCTCAATTTTCTCAGCACGCATCCCGCCACACCCGAGCGAATCGATCGGCTGCGGGAAAAATGGGCGGCAACAAAGCATCAAACCGGCGATTTTCGAAGTATCACGATCGATTTTCAGGACCTTCAGGACCGTATTCGGCGGCTGGAATGATCTTGCACTCCGGCCTCTTTTGGGATATGGAAAATTCCAAACCCTTTGCCGAGGAGGTGAATATGGATTGGGACATGGTGGTGTTCGGCGATTTTACCCTCAAACAATTGGCCGTTTACGGCGGCGGAATCATCGCCCTTCTGGTAGTAATCTCCTTTGTTCGCAAAATGTTCAGATCCGAAGAGGATACCAGCGAACATGTGCAGTTGGTCCGATGCAAAAGCTGCGGATGGCAGGGAAAGGTCAGCCGATATGTGGGCCGCTGTCCCAAATGCAATGAACCCCTCGGCGATCGGCGGGCCAAGCCGCAAAAATAACCCGGAGGGACCCGCCCCGGGCGACGGTCCCACAGCCCCACCAGTGCAATCCCCGCCCCTCTTCAACTGAATGGAAGCCGATGAAGCCCAAAGGAGGAAGCCGATGAAAGAAACCTTGAAACCCGGACTGATGATCGATTTTCAGTATACCGTACCTGCAGACCGAACCGTTCCTCACCTGTTTCCGGACATTCCCGAAGGACAGGTCATGCCCAAGGTACTGGCCTCGGGATTTATGATCGGGTTGATTGAATTCGCCTGCATTAAAGCGATCAATCCCCATCTCGACTGGCCCGAGGAGCAATCCGTCGGCATCGGATTCAACCTGAGCCATACGGCGCCCACCCCGCCGGGGCTGACCGTCAGCGTCAAAGGGACCCTGGACCAGGTCGAAGGGCGCAAGCTCACCTTCTCCTTCAAGGTCGACGACGGCGTCGACACCATCTCCAAAGGCACCCATGAACGATTTGTGATTCATGCTCGAAGCTTCAATGAATCGGTGGATAAAAAGGCTGAAAAAGCACCGAAATAACGACCCAGGGAAAATCTCATGAAAAAATGGCGTTGCATTATCTGCGGTTACATTCATGAAGGCGACCGGCCGCCCTACCAGTGTCCGGTCTGCGGCGCCCCCCGAAAAATGTTCGAGGAAATCGAACCGGAGCCGGTCCGGTGATTTTTCAACCCGATAATGGAACATTCCTTGATATGCCGACAGAAGTGTTTACATTACCTCTAACGTATAGAAAGGAAGTACCGTTCACTTGGACACCAACAAAGAAAGGGGAGAAGGCCATGAAAGACACACGTAATTTACACCTTAAGGTTCAGGAACACTGTGACTGCTATGCCACCACGGATCCGCTGAAGGAAATGTCCGAGCTCAACAAGGAAGCCGACCTGGAAGAAGCGGCCTTAAAATGGATGGCCCTGGCCATACTGCACGGCGTCAATGAAAACGCCGAAAAGGTGTCCCTCAAGCTTTCCGAGGACGGCTCGGTCACCGTCACCGCCAAGTACCGAAAATCCGAACTGCCCGCACCCAACACCACCATCGGCAACAAAATTCATGAAGTCGTCGGCAACATCACCCACATCGAGGGGGATAAAGGGAAGATTCCGCTGGCCCTGGGAATTCGAGACAGCAGCATCGATCTCATCATAAAAATGAAAACCAAAGACGGCGGCAAGAAAATCAGCATCAAGTTCCCCGAAATCGAAACCCCTTAAAACTGGTTTGATCGGCGCCGCAGCAATTCGGCTCGAAAAATGAATTGCCGGCCTTGTTTATCGTTTCGGCTGAGACCGAATGATTGCGGCCGCTCAAACATATTCCCGGGTCGGGAAGATGTTTGAGCGAACGCGAGTTCTTCCCGGACCGGGGAAATATTCTGGGGTGGCCCGCAACGTGGATTATGGCCGAATTGCTTTTATAAGAATGGCGAGCCTGGAGAAACCTTCAGGCTCGTTTTGTTTGTTCCGAATTTTTGCCGGTTTATAAAACGCCCCAAGAACCGAGGCTTTCCGGGAGATTTACGTGCGAGGACCACTGACCGCTTTCGCCGCCGCTTTCGGGCTGTGGGTTTTCTTTTCTTGGTCGGTATTCGAAGCGGGAAAACAGATGGCGGTGGAAGGCGACCTGCTTGCGATCATCGCCCCGGTCTCCCTGCTGGTCTTTCTGATCCTGGCCTCGCTGATCACTGCGGTTCATCTGATCTATGCCGAACCGGCCCTTCGGGATCATCCGGGACGGCGCATCGGATGGCTTCTGATTTCAGCATTTTTTGTGGCAAGCCTTTTTTTCGGGGTGCGGATGACCGGCGTATCTCACCCGGTCGTTTACATGATCGCCACCGCCAACCTTCTGGTTTTCGCAAATCTGCTCGGCGCCTGGATCGTGACCCCGCTGCGGCGACCGGCCGAACTGCTCCCGTTATGCCTGATCATGTCGCTGGCCGATCTGTTCAGCGTGGTGAGCGGCCCCACCAAAAAAATCGCCGAATCCCTCGACACCTATTACCGGTCCGGCATGAAAGGCCCGGCCCCGATCGGAGATTTCATCGTCATCAAGATCGCGGCTCCGGGGCTGGATCATCTGCTTCCGGTGTTCGGACTCGCCGACTGGGTCATCATCGCCTTTCTATGCGCCGCATCCGTCCGGTTCGGCATCAACGACAACCTGGCGGGCAGAGGCGCGGCGGAAATGGTGCGGAAAAACCGACCGGCCTTTTACCTGCCGGTGGCGGCAGCGGGCCTGTTCCTGGCGGTCTTGTCCGCACACTATTTGGGAATTTTTCTGCCGGCCCTGCCGATGGTGGCCTTCTGTTACGTCGCCTACGGATTGGCGGTGTTTCCGCCCCTTCGCCGGCCTCGAAAATCCGACTGGAAGCTGATGATCATCACCACCCTTCTGATGGGCGGATTGATGGCGGCCCGCTATTACTTGACCTGATCGCCGACCCGCTTCAAAAGCCGGTCTTCTCCTTCCGGGGAAAGCCCCAGCCGATCGATTTCCGCTTCCAATTGCTTTCGGGTCCGGTGGCCGCCCAGGTAGCCGTTGATTCGGGCTGCGGCCGTAGAATCGGTGAACGCCCGACCGGAAGAGTAGATTCGGTTGAACTCCCGCATCAGTATTCGGTCCTGGCGGAGGCGGTATTTCTGGTGGTAATCCTCGGCCCGATAAAAGGTTTCAGCAGGCAGTATGTCCGTATGAATCTTCCGGCCGGTCTCTTCGGCCGTTCGGGCCTTGGTTTCCAGAGCCAGTTTTTCCTGATTCTCGTCATGGTAAAAAACGGCGGACATGTATTGCCGAGACCAGGAGGCTCGGGTCGGGTGATGGCCCTTCCAGAAAACCTGGAGCAGGTCTTCATAGGAAATCACGTCGGGATCATAGTCGATCTGTATAGTTTCGGCATGATCCCCCAGGTCGCGGTAAGTCGGGTTTTCCTTTTCTCCGCCTGCATAGCCCACCCGGGTTCTGACGACGCCGTCAAGACTCCCGAACCGGGAGTCGGGTCCCCAGAATCACCCCATGGCGAAGGTGGCGGTTTCCGTATGCGCCGGGGCCTCGGCGTCGATGGGGGGAGTGGTGATTTCGGTTTTTTCATCCGTATTGGCATAAGCGTACATGGCTGTTTTCCTTTCTTCTTCATCGGCCCGGATCGCTGAATCGGCTTTTTGACAGCCGGTGATTCCTACCAGAAGTGCCGTAATGAGAAGCACGGGAATCATTCCGATTTCGAGCCGGGTTCTTTTACAGACTGAGTGCTGTGTGGTTTTAAAATACATGGAACCTCCGTTGTGTCCGATGGGTTCATGAAAAAAGGTAATCATGATCCCGACCGGTACAACGGAGGAAATGGAAAGGTTCAAAA